>JBJERA010000220.1:0-5737 GCA_051882035.1 Hominimerdicola sp. | reverse complement strand
CGTCGCAATATGTATTCTGATAAATCTGAATATTTGTTCCGTCGTCAGTTTTTCCATAATCCAAATCAAGAAGATATGAACCGTCTCCCACACAGGAATAAATCTGATAATATCCGTTGCCTGCTGATTTCAAATTCCATGTATTCTGACTTCCCGGTCCGTATGCTCCCCAAATCTGAACGTTTGTGCCGTTTGCAGCTGTTCCTCCTGCAACATCAAGATAAAGTCCGCTTTCATAGCCTTTTATCATGTATTTGCCGTTTGGAATGTAAGCACCTCTTTTTTGAGTATTGCCTTTGTCTATTTCCTTGATAACATCGTTCAACTCAGAAGCAAGCAATTTTGCCGCATTTTCTGCTCCTGCCTCACAAAAGTGAGTCATATCCGTAGAGCCGTCAACTGCTCCGCACATATGGAATTTATAAGCAGCGTCATAACCGATGCTGTTGTAATTATCCACCATCAGCTGATTTAAATTAATGAATGGTACGTCATAGTAATCAGCAATTTTCTGCAAAGCGTCCGCATGACCGGTGTAGCTAGGAACAAACTGTCCGTTTGAATAGGATTTCAGTCCCAGAACAGGCGAAATAAGAACAGGAGTTGCACCTTTTTCCAAAGCGCCTTCTACATAAAATTTAATATAATACTCGTAAGAACCCTCTGTTGCATTTTCAACACTTCCGCAGATAGGAGCATATCTTTCTGCATTTGATGAGCTTGCATCATTAATACCAAACTGAACAAGCAGATAATCTCCGTCTTCAATGATGTCAAGAATTGACTGCAAACGTCCTTGGTCATAGAAACTCTTGGAACTTCTTCCTGCGATTGCACGATTTACCACAGAGAAATCATAGTCAAGATAATCCTTTAAGTAATATCCCCAGCCCTGCTGCGGAGCATAAGAGGAATTATAGCTCTGAACTGTGCTGTCGCCTGCAATATAAATTGTGTCGTCTGCATGAGAAATTGTGCTGAAATCAACCTGCTCGGAAATAATCTTTGCAAGAACTTTTGCACCCTCACGATTTGGGTGGAGAGTATCTCCGTCCATATACAATTCATAAGTTGCGTCCTGTCCGATTGAAATGAAATAATCCTGAGCAAGATTGAACAAATCTACGACCTGCAAATTTTGTTCTGAACCGATTTCGTCCAGCTGAGTGCCGAACCATCTTCCCGTCAGCAGAGGACTTCTTGAAACGTCAGATGAACGTCCCTGCTGTTTAACCAGAACCACTTCCATTCCCTTTGCAGTAGCCTGCTGAGCCATACTGCCAACAACTTCTTTATACTCAGTTGAATTTGAGTAATTTGTGTCATTAATTCCGATTGAGATAATATAAATATCTCCCTCTTTACCATACTTTAAAATAGTATCAAAGCAGCCTGAATCAACGAAACCCTTAGCATACTGTCCCGAAGCCGCAAGGTTACGAATAAGCCAATAGTTCGTATCAATGTACTCGCCAAGCACCTGTCCCCAGCCTGCCTGAGTGCTTGTGTCCAATGGATAATAATTACATACAGTTGAATCACCGCAAATCCATACTGTTGGCGGAGTTGTTGTGTCATCTGATACTTTCTTGATAATCAATGAGCTTAAAGTGAAAGGATAATTTGCCTTACCCTCTGTTGCCATAATATTAAGCTGTCCGTCAGTAATTGGAATTTGAAAAGTATCAGTTGCATTATTGCCTGTCAGATTTATAAGTTGGAGGCAATCCTCTGCACGAACGCTGGTTCTTGTAGTATTGCCAAGATAAACTGTTATCTCATATAAACCGTTTGGCAAGTCAACATCAAAAGTATTTTGAGTATCAGTACTTGTAAAACGAACTGCGTCGCTTAACTCATTTGAGCCACTTGCAGAAACGTTAGTAACCGAACCCGTATTGCGAAAACCGTAGCCACGAGAAGAATCATAGCTTGTACTTGCGTCAACGCCGGTAAATCCCGACGCAGTTCCGCCGTTGCCAAAGTCAAACTTCCACACGGTTTCGGCAGCCGCTTCAACTTCATAGACAGTCGGACAAACTGCCGCAAAGCTGAAAAGCATTGCGATAGAAAGCAAAAAGCTGACTATACGCTTTTTGGAAAACTTAAATTCCATTAAAATCACATTCCTTTCATCATATAATTCATTACAGGATAATGTTCAAATTATGACATTACTCCTTCTTAAAAAATATAACAAATAAAACAGCAGTTGTCAAGTGTTATAGCAACTTTTCAGCGTATTTATTGATTTTATAGATTGGTTATGTGCAACATTGCTATATACAGATTAAATAAAAACAAATTAACCATTAAAGCAAAAATTTTTATATAGTATATTTAGATTTGGCGAAAAAAACAGTGTAATCATTTACAGTGAAATTTGTAACGATTACAAAAAAGAATAACGTTTACTTATGTCAAAAATGAGTACGAAATACATATTTATTAAATTCCTTTCTGGAGCTTTATCCGTCTTGAATTTGTAATTTAATTATGATATAATTAAATCCAGTAAAATAAAGGAGTAATTGAATATGAAAACAAAATCAACTTCACCAAGACAAATAGCAATAATAGCTATAATATTTGCTATAACTGGTATATGGTGTATAGTTTCAGGAATTATCGGTCTTACAAGGGAAAGCAAAGATTTAAACGAGGCTTTTGGCAATGTCATTTCCGAAAGAGAACGATACGAGGGAAAAGTAGAATTAGCCTCCCCATGCATTTTAGAAATGAAGCATACCGTAAATTTAATTCCTGCTGGGAAAGAGTATTTCTATGCAATTTTTTCTGAGGATGAATCAAATGCTGTAATCGTCAGAGCAGGCAAAAAATGGGGGAATAATTTCAATTCCGACACATTCCAAAGCTACAATGATATGGTTATTGATGGTACGGTTAAAAGATTTTCCTACAAGGCAAAAGCTGAAACAGACACGATTGCCACAGAATTTGCTGAATATGACATTAATCTAACCCGTACATATTACATTGATCTGCTTGCCAAAAGGTTTTATATAATAAGAATAATCGTGGGGGCAGGAACACTTCTGCTTGCCGGTTTACTTATATTTGCATTAACCGCCAAGTACCAGAACAATATTGCAAATGGAACTAAATCTAGTTTATGCCAAAAGATAGCAGCGATGGCAATTTTACCCACCTGCTTGCTGGCTTTATACATTTTAATCATGAAATAGTTCTAAAACCACGCATTTACGCACTTGCAACTGCATCTTTACATAAAAATATTTAAACGCAACATGAAATTGGTGGAGATTGCGCAGGTGCAATAGTATACTTTTAGCTGTAATGAGGAACAAAAATTCCCATTATAGTGCAGTCAGCCGTCTGAACGACTGTACTGAAAATTTGTGACGGGAGAAAGGAAACTATTATGAGTTTTGGAGAAAATTTACAATTTTTAAGAAAGAGCCGTAATATGACTCAAGAGGATTTGGCAGAAAGTCTGAACGTATCAAGACAATCGGTTTCAAAGTGGGAATCGGACGGAAGTTTTCCTGAAATGGATAAAATCATGCAGATTTGTCAGATGTTCTCATGTACTATGGATACACTTGTTAATGGAAGTGTTGAAAAAGAATCTGCTGAGGATAAAGTCGGTTATGACAAACACATGACAAATTTTGCAAGATATAATTCGACAGGCATCGGAATTATTATCAGCTCGGTTGCTTTCAGGGCTTTCGGTGACGGATTTAAACTTAATGACACTCTTTGCGATATGGCATTTTTTGTGTTAATTTTGATAGCTGTTATGCTTTTTGTGATTTGCGGAATGACTCATGAGAATTTTAAAAAGAATAATCCTGAAATTACGCCTTTTTACAAGCCTGAGCAGATAAAAAGATTTGAAAGCAAAATGCCTGTACGCATGGCTGTGGGAATAGGATTGATTATTCTTGGTTTAATTCTGACTATCGGAATCGACGCAATGGAATCTTCAAGACTAACAGACGCTCTTGACGGCTCGGTTTTCTTGTTTTGCGTTGCCATAGGAGTGACTGTTCTCACATATAATGGTATGATAAAAGATAAGTTCGACATTGAAAAATATAATAATGAGAACAAAAAGAAAGAAAAGAGAAAACAATCGGGTTCAAAATATGCAAAATGGTATGGAATTATAATGATAATCGCAACAATGGTGTTTTTTGTTTCCGTATTTCTCTTTGAATGGTGGGAATATAGCTGGGTTGCTTTTGTTATCGGAGGGCTTCTCTGTGGTATTGTGGGAATTATCGATAAAAATGATAAAGAATAAGCTAATGAATAAACAACAAAAAAATGTCACAAAAAATTTATTGGCATTTGTATTAATTTAAAAAGTCATGTTGTATAATTGAAAAGGTTTATAACCTGTAAAGGGAGGATTTTTTATGAAGTATACCGAAAGCGAAGTTTTACAGTTTGTAGAAGAAAATGACGTTAAATTTGTAAAGCTTATGTTCTGTGATATATTCGGCTCGCTGAAAACTATTTCTATTATTTCTGCGGACTTAGCGAAAGTATTCCGCAAAGGTCTTATTTTTGACGCTTCTAAGCTTAATGGCTTTATGAACGTTACTTCTTCCGACCTGCTGCTTTTCCCTGACCCAAGCACACTTGCACTCCTCCCTTGGCGTCCTCAGCAAGGCAGAGTGGCAAGATTCTTCTGCGAAATCAGATACCCTGACGGTACGGCTTTCGAGGGCGACGGCAGGTTCTTCCTGAAAAATGCTGTGGCTTATGCCAAAAGCAAGGGGTACAATTTTCAGTTTGGTACTTCCTGTGAATTTTACGTTTTTCAAAAGGACGAGAATGATAATCCTTTGCTTATTCCCCATGATTATGCAGGCTACTGTGATACTGCGCCTATTGACAAGGGGGAAAATCTACGCCGTGATATTTGTCTAACACTGGAACAAATGGATATTGCTCCTGAAAGTTCAAGACATGAAACGGGAGCAGGACAGAATGAAATTGATTTCCAGTATTCGGGAGCGTTAAAAGCCGCAGATAATCTTGTTACATTTAAGAATGTTGTAAAAGCAGTTGCGGACAGAAACGGACTTTATGCAACATTTATGCCTAAGCCACTTGCGGAACAGAGCGGTTCAGGGCTGCATATTACTTTGTTCTGCATGAAGGGAATGGAAAATATTTTTAAGCCAAGATTCGACAAGCTTACTGACGAGGCTGAAAGTATGCTGGCAGGTATTCTTGCAAATATCAAAGATATCACACTGTTCCTTAATACCACGGTCAATTCATATCAAAGGCTTGGATACAGTCTTGCTCCTAAATATATTACATGGTCCCATCATAATTACGCTCAGCTTATAAGAGTTCCGCTTGCGGTAAATGACGAAAACGGAATTATTTTACGCTCGGCGGATAATACCTGCAATCCTTATTTTGCTTTGGGTCTTATTATTTATGCCTGCGTTCAGGGTGCATTGCAAGGATTGAAACCATGTGAGGCTTTCGATTTTGACCCGAATGCTGCTGAGCCTGATATGGTCAAAGAATTTGACAAACTGCCTGCATCTCTCGATGAGGCGATTAAATGTGCTAAGGACAGCGAATTTGTTAAAGAACATCTGCCTGAGAATTTAATTAATCAATACATTAAGATAAAGTCCGAAGAATTCAAAGAATATTCCAACTCTGAGGATAAGGCAGAATACGAAAAAAACAACTATTTCTACACATTGTAAACAGCATTATT
>JBJERA010000219.1:0-5753 GCA_051882035.1 Hominimerdicola sp. | reverse complement strand
GACAAATTCTTATTCAACAAGACAAACGGAACAGTTACGGTAAAGCTTGAAAAAGCCTATACCGCACGGCTTTTCAAGCTTACTTTCTGACGCCGAAACGTCGGCAAACAGCAACGGTAATCACAATTACTCCTATGGCTGAAAACAAGTCACCCGTTTTGGCATAAACTGTCTTTTGTGAGATTAACGCAGCCTCTGCGGAAACCGCACCCTTGGACGTATCGGCTTTTACTGCAATTTCTTCTCCCGCAGGGGAAATTATTGCTGAAATTCCGCAGTTTCCTGAGCGGACGAGGAATTTTCCGTTTTCAACCGCCCTCATAATGCTGTGTCGGTAATGCTGACCTCTTGCAAAGCTTTTACCGAACCACGAATCGTTGGTTGAAACGCAGAGAATTTCCGCCCCGTTTTCAGACTGATTTCTGACAATTTGGGAGTAAATCGACTCAATGCAGATTACCGCTCCGATTTTACCGTTTTTTCCTTGCAAAGGCAGTATTTTTGCTTTGTCGGAACACTCGGTCAAGGTTTCTTCGCCAAACAGCCATGCAAGGGGAATTTTCTCCCCAAACGGCACAAGAACCTGCTTAAAATACGGCTCGGAAACGGTTTTGTCAGGCAAAAAGGCATAAATTGAATTGTAGTCATAACCTTCACATTCACAGAAACAGCCTGCCACGATGGTGCAGTTTTTTTCGCTTGCAAGCTGAGAAATGCGGATAAATTCCTTAGAAGTTTTATTGTAATTTATAGGAATTGCAGTTTCAGGCAAAAGTATCAGGTTTGTTCCAAAAGACAGATTTTCAGAAATAATTTTTTCATAATCATCAATAAATTCAGTTGATGAAATGTTATCTTTTTCCGAACCCTCTGCATCACCCTGAATCGCAGTGACCTTGATTTTCCTATCACTTTCGGCAGTAGCTTTTTCAATGCTGTTCAAAGAATAATTGCCATAAGCAATTACAAATCCCGCCAAAGCTATCATTGAAACTATTGATGAAAATTTCCTTTTGCAGAAAAAAATCCGCACTGCCATACCGCTGATACTGAGTATTAAAAAGCTGACAAAAATTGCTCCTAATAAATTTGCACTCTGGCATAAAAGGGGACTTCCTGTTACTGACAGCCATGCTCCCGACCAAGGAAATGACAGCACAAACATATTTTCTGTAAGCCATTCGCCCATGCAAAGCAGAATTGAAAGGCTGAAAACGTCAATAAAGTCACCTCTTTTTATCCACAAAAAAGTGTAAACCGGTATAAGCATAAGCAAAATTTCCCACAATGCAAGCAGGATATATGCAATAAATACCAGCAAAACCGCAAGTATTCGATTGATCGGAATTAGCTTGTAAATAGTCATCAAAAACGAAAGCTGAGTCAGGTAATACGGCAGGAAAAAAACACAGAAATTATAGAAAAACTGTCGCCTGCCCACCGAAAACATCAGCCCATACATTAAAGGAGCATATGCAATATACGCCAGATACGGCAAATTAAGCCACGCCCCCAGTAATCCGCAGAAAACACCCGAAAGAAAATTTATAATAAGTTGTAATTTAAAATTTTTCATAACGCAATTAATTTTCCCAACCAAAATAAATTTATTACCGAAGAAGGCGAGATTTTTGAAAATTTTCATTCCCGATTATGTAAAAAAAGTGCTTGACGTGCTATATAAAAACGGTTTTGAGGCTTATATTGTAGGCGGTTGTGTGCGTGACAGTCTGCTTGGCAAAACTCCGCAGGATTATGATATTTGTACCAACTGTCTGCCTGATGAAATGCTTAAAATTTTTCATGATTTCAAAGTTATCGAAACAGGCTTAAAGCATGGAACAGTGACAGTTTTAAGCGACTCACAGCCGTTGGAAATCACCACCTACCGCAGTGATGGGGAATATATCGGACACAGAAAGCCTATGCAGGTTAAATTTGAACGAGAACTTTCAGAGGATTTAAAACGCAGGGATTTCACAATAAATGCTCTATGTTACAGTGAAAAAACAGGCATCATTGACCTTTTCGGCGGAATTGCAGACCTAAATGACAAAATAATCAAATGCGTTGGCGAGCCGTCAAAACGCTTTGATGAGGACGCCCTTAGAATTATGAGAGGTATTCGTTTCGCCTCAACTTTGGGATTTGAAATTGAAGAAAACACTTCCAAAGCAATCCATAATCAAAAAAATCTGCTTAACGATATTTCAGCTGAAAGAATTTCTTGTGAGCTCGGAAAATTGCTTTGCGGTGAAAATGCTGAAAAAATTCTTCTCGACTATCGTGATATAATTGGAACAATTATCCCTGAAATAACACCTTGCTTTGATTTTCAACAGAATAATCCTCACCATTGCTATGACGTTTACACCCACATATGCAAAAGCGTGTCAAAAATCACACCTGATAAAAACCTCCGGCTTACAATGCTTTTGCATGATATTGGAAAGCCCTGCATGGCAAAAGTTGACGAAAAGGGAATTTCACATTTTAAAAAGCATCAATTTGTCAGTGCCCATATGTCCGATAAAATCACCGACCGTCTGAGACTTGACAACAAAAGCCGTGAGCAGATTTTTAATCTGATTTACGAGCATGACAACCGAATTAATCCGAATAAAAAGGCTGTAAAACGTCTTATGTCAAAATATGACTTTGGATTTCTGCTTGACTATGTCGATGTAAGAACTGCCGACACATTGGCGCAATCGGAATACAAACGAGCAGAAAAGCTTGCAGAGCTTGAAGAAATAAAAAAACTCGCCATTGAAATCAATGACGAAAACAGTTGTCTGAAAGTTTCCGATTTAGCAATAAACGGAAACGACCTTATTGCTGTCGGACTAAAAGGCAAAGAAATTGGTTGGGCACTTGAAACTGCTCTTGAAGCGGTAATTGACGAGCGAATTCCCAACAGAGCAAAAGAAATTATGGAATATTTAAAGGAGCAGAACTTAAAAAATGAACAAAAATAAACTAATCCTCAGATTTTCACTTCTTGCATTGTGGTGCATAGTTATTTTCTGCTATTCGGCGCAGAACGGAACAGAATCCACAAATGAGAGCAACAAGGTTTTCGAAATTGTAAAAACCATTTTCTTCCCGAATTTTGACAGTCTTTCCGCCAACGAGCAATACAATTTAACCATGAATGTAACCCATTATATCAGAAAAACTGCACATTTTATGGTTTTTGCCTTTCTAGGATTTCTGTCATACTTTACATTATTTACTGTTAAAAACAAAAAAAAGCGGGCGGTTTATTCTGTATTAATTTCCTTCGTTTGTGCCTGTACAGACGAATTTCATCAGTTTTTTGTTCCGGATCGAAATGCTCAAATAACCGACGTACTCATTGACACCTGCGGAAGTATTCTTGGGACAGCCGTTGCAATTCTTCTAGCATTATTATTTCTTAGATACAAGGATTGGAGAAACGGCGAAAAAGCTTGCAATAACCATAATTTGCACAGTAAAGCCTGATAGCAAAAAATAAAATAACCTGAGAAGATTTTGTTTTTCTCAGGTTATTTTAATAAATACACATATGCAGATTCATTGCATTCAGTATAATTTTCATCACAAAAGAATATATACTCATGCTCCGGTTCATATACCTCACAAATTACATTTTCTGAGCCGCATCCGGTTAATAACATACATAGCATTAACATAATTAAGAGTTTTCTTTTCATAAAAACTCCGTCAACAAAATCAATTTATCATTAAGCCAATTATACCATAATAATTACATAGAATTCAACATGAAAAACACAAAATCAAGATTTTACACTAAAAATCACATAAAATAATTGCAAAAAGACTTGATTTTTATTTTTGAATATGATATAATAAATAAGCTTTAAATTTTATATTTGCAGATGTACCCAAGTGGCTGAAGGGTCCGCACTCGAAATGCGGTAGTACGGCAAAACCGTAGCGAGAGTTCAAATCTCTCCATCTGCGCCAAACGCTAGCCGTAACGGGCTTGTCCCGTTACGGCTATGTTGTAGCTGTTAGTTTGGTTCCGCTGAGAGAATATATCTATTTGATTTCAGCAACACATTCATAGCCTAGACAAGGGTATATCCGACATCTTTTTGTGGTGTCGGATATTTTTATGCCGCTGAAAAGTAAAATTTTTAGTGTAAAACTGTGATTTTGTATTTTTTGATTTGACCTTCTTCCATCGTTTTATATATGCGACTGACAAATTCCCATAAGTCGAGCAGTTAAAATCAAATATTTATGTAGCGGTCAAGTTAAACACTTTAATAATACTTTTATATAGTTTATTTGCCGAGTGTCTTGCCCTCAAACTCAACTCTTCTCTTAATATCCTGCATAAGTTCGTCAAACTGAACAGGGTTAAGTGATTGTGCGCCGTCGCAAAGAGCCTTTGCAGGGTTGTTGTGAACCTCGATCATAAGACCGTCTGCACCAGCGGAAACCGCTGTCTTAGCAAGAGGAGCAACCATCCATGAAATACCGGTAGCGTGGCTAGGGTCAATGATAACAGGAAGGTGAGTAAGCTTTTTGAGCATCGGAACAGCAGCAATATCAAGAGTGTTTCTTGTAGCTGTTTCAAATGTTCTAATACCTCTTTCGCAAAGAATAACATTCTCATTACCGCCAGCCATAATGTACTCAGCACTCATGAGCCACTCTTCAAGAGTATTTGCAAGACCTCTCTTTAAGAGGATAGGCTTTTTGCACTTACCAACCTCTTTAAGCAGGTCAAAGTTCTGCATATTTCTTGCACCAATCTGAATAACGTCAACATCAGCGAACATATCAAGGTGGTCAAGATTCATAAGCTCAGTAACGATTGGCAGACCTGTAGCCTTCTTTGCTTCAAGTAAAAGTCTGAGACCCTCGCCAGCAAGACCCTGGAAAGAGTATGGTGAAGTTCTTGGCTTGAACGCACCGCCTCTGAGCAAAGTTGCACCGCTCTTCTTAACGTCCTGAGCAACCTCAATAATCTGCTCCTCTGTTTCAACGGAGCAAGGACCTGCAATTACATTGAAAATACCCTCACCGATTGAAACATTGTCGTCAACCTTGATAATAGAATCATCAGGGTGCATTTTTCTGTTAGCTTTCTTGTAAGGCTCGGAAACTCTCTTAACGTCTTCAACAAAAGAGGAACCCTTTACGCTGTCAATATCGACCATAGTTGTATCGCCGATAACACCCACGATAGTAGTGCGTGAGCCCTCAGAAACATTGGTTTTAAGACCTTTTTCGTTAAGGTCACTCACAAGGCCCTGAAGGTCGTCCTTAGTAGCTTTGTCATTTAAAATAATAATCATTTTACTTTCTTCCTTTCAAAAACTTTTTACTTTAACGCTTTTAAGATTTTATGCTTTTAAGCTTTTATGTATTAAAGTATACCACTTTTATTTCTTTTTGTCAAGGGGTTGATAAAAATATTTTATGGAGCTTGTACGTTTGGGATAATCTGTTACACTATCTCCAAAAATCACATAAAATAATTGCAGCACACATCTTAATTCCTGTTCATTCTGTAAGTTTGTCAAACCTGAATCTTCAAATCAGTCCATTGGTTCTTTCGTAAGTACAATCCATGAGACTATCGGTAGGACTTAGCCTCCTCGAATCCGATTTCGCACTCACATAAGGGTATTGTTGTTATGGGGCAAGCCTCATTATCATTTTTTGAGGCACTGAAATTTGAGAACTTGTCCACATAGAAAAAATATGATAAAATAAAGTATATGAGATACACA
>JBJERA010000218.1:0-5767 GCA_051882035.1 Hominimerdicola sp. | reverse complement strand
TGAAACTACTACACCTGAAACAACCACAACTACACAGCCTCCTGCAACAGAACCAATAGAAACGGAAAGTTCTTCCGCAGAAACTTCTGCTGCTACGGAAGTTCCTGTTGATTCAAATGAACAGTAAATTTAATAACCCCTATCCCTTTTCAGACGATAACAAGCGTTATCAGACCTACAATTATTATTTAAGGCACAGGTTCGGCAAAAAAGTTTTCAAAGTTCCCCTTAATGTGGATTTGGGATGTCCTAACCGTGACGGAACAAAAGGGATAGGCGGATGTATATTCTGTTCCGCAAAAATGAGCGGAGATTTTGCAGGAAATCCAAAGAATGACATAATTACACAATTCAACGAAATCAAAGCCGTAATGGAGCATAAATGGCAGGACGGTCTTTGCATACCCTATTTTCAGGCAGGCTCGAACACTTATGCAGATGTTGAAACGCTGAGAGAAATGTATGAAACTGCACTGAATCTTGAAAACACGGCAGGTTTAAGCATTGCAACAAGAGCAGACTGTATAAACGAACAAAAAGCAGAACTTCTTGGCGAAATAGCTGAGAAAACATATCTGACGGTTGAACTTGGACTTCAAACGGTTCATAATGAAACTGCTCTGAAAATGAACCGCTGTCATACCTTTGAGGATTTTATGGCAGGCTATAAGCTGTTGAGAAAAAATAATGTAAATGTGTGCGTACACATTATAAACGGACTGCCTTATGAAAGCTATGAAATGATGCTTGAAACGGCAAAGGTTCTGAGCCGACTTGATTTGCACAGCATAAAAATACACCTTTTGCACATCCTTAAAGGTACTGTTCTGGCGGATATGTATGCAAAAGGCGAGTTTAAGGCTATGGGGCAGGAGGAATATGTGAACCTTGTCTGCGACCAGCTTGAAGTTCTTCCGCCGGACCTGATAATCCAGCGTGTAACGGGCGACGGAGCAAAGGACGATTTGATTGCTCCCTTATGGAGTCTGAAAAAGTTCTGTGTAATGAACGATATTGATAAAGAACTTGGCAGACGTGACTCATGGCAAGGTAAGAAATTTAAGAAAAATTGACAATATGAAACATTTGTGCTATAATGTCAAACATGGGTATTTGCAAATAACGGAAGCGGTTTAAATCTTCCTCCGGTAACGGAGGTGAGTTGCATGAGCGTTTTGGAATTACTTACATTAATAAATGTAATAATCAACATAATTAATCTTGCAAACAATAATAAAAAGAAATAGCCGCCTCACTTGCCAATAAGGTGACTATTTCATAATAGAAACACATTGGAGGTAAACCGCTAAATGCGAATACCCTCTTTATTTATATTATATCATAAAAAATACAAAAGTCAAGTGACATACAATAATTATTAATCCGGAGGTAATAACCATGAAAAAAGCAATGAACATTTCATACGAAATTGACAACAAGCTTTATTTAAACATTACAAACAAATGTCCTTGTAATTGTACATTTTGTATAAGACATAATAACGATGGCGCATACGGCTCTGACCCGCTGTGGCTGGAACATCAGCCTGATATTGACGAAATTATTGCAAATCTTGAAACAAGAAATCTTGACAGCTATGAAGAAATCATTTTCTGCGGTTTCGGCGAGCCTACAACAGAACTCGAACTTCTGAAAAAGACTGCTGGGTATATCAAGAAAACTACCAAAACTCCTGTTCGTCTTAATACAAACGGATTGTCCGACCTGATTAACAAAAGAGATACTTCCGCTGATTTTGAGGGGCTAATTGATATAATTTCAATCAGCCTTAATGCATCTGACTCAGAGGCTTACGACAAAGTTACAAGACCGTCCTTTAAAGACACAGACTGCTTTGCTGAAATGCTTTCTTTCGCTCAGAGAGTAAAAAAATTCGTACCGAATGTTATGCTGACAGTTGTTGACGTTATCGGTGAAGAAGAAATAAAAAAATCTCAGGCAGTTGCCGACAGCGTTGGAATCAAACTTAGAGTCCGTGAGTATTCTGAATAAGTTCTGTTGAATTTGTATTTTAACGCAATGTTCCCTTTTCAAAAGTTAAGGCAACACCGCACATTTACCCACTTGACAAAAGCCTGCAATTATGCTACAATAATTTATGTTGATATCATGTTATCACTTTACTATGATAAATTGGAATGAAAGGAAGAACATTAATGAGCGAGAAACTCTGGAGAAAGAATTTTATAGATATTGAGCCTTATGTGGCAGGCGAACAGTCAAAGAACCCTGATATTATCAAGCTGAACGCTAATGAAAATCCATATCCGCCATCGCCAAAGGTTCAGGAAATACTGTCAGAATTCAACAGCGGAATGCTCAGAAAATATCCAAGTGCAGACGCTTCACAGCTGAAAATTGCTCTTGCTGAGTTACAGGGAGTAAATCCTGAAAATGTTTTTGTGGGCAATGGCACGGACGACGTTCTTGCAACGGCTTTCAGAGGATTTTTCAATTCCGAGCTTCCAATAGTTTATCCTGATATTACCTATTCTTTTTATCCTGTATGGTGTAATTTGCTGAAAATCCCATGCAAGACTATTCCTGTTGACGATAATTTTAAGATTAATGTTAAAGATTACTATGCACCAAACGGAGGAGTAGTTATTCCGAATCCGAATGCGCCTACCGCTATCGGAGAAGGGGAAGATTTTATTATCGACCTGCTTGAACATAATCAGGACTGCGTTGTAATAATTGATGAGGCTTATGCAGATTTCAGCGGCTATTCCTGCGTGGAGCTCATAAAAAAATATGAAAATCTGCTTGTTACGCATACTTTTTCCAAATCACGCTCAATGGCAGGCATGAGAATTGGCGTGGCATACGGTTCTGCGGAGCTTATTCAGGTGCTTTATGCGGTAAAGGACTCTTACAATTCATATCCTTTGGACAGCGTAGCGATCGAAACGGGTATTGCTTCTGTAAAAGACAATGATTATTTCCTGAAAACTGTTTCAAAAGTGTCAGAAACAAGGGATAAGGCAATGGAAAAATTCAGAGAAATGGGCTTTTCCGTAACCGACAGCAAGGCAAATTTCATTTTTGTCAGCCACGAAAAATATTCTGCAAAAGAGATTTTTGAGTACCTCAAAAGCAAGGATATTTTCATTCGCTATTTCAATAAACCCAGAATTGACAACTGGCTGAGAATTACAATAGGTACTGAGGAAGAAATGGACGCTCTTTACAGAGAGGTTGAAAAATTTCTGACAAGTAAATAAAACTGCATAAAATAAGACGGGTAAACAGTAAAAATGTTCGCCCGTCTTTGTATTTATTAGAACCTGTCCACATAGGATTTGCGTGCGGATTTTCGAGCATAATTTTGTTGCAGACAAGGCAAAAATGCGCAGGCGGGCTGGCGCCCGGCAAGCATTTTTAACGCAGTCTGCGGCAAAATTTGCCGAAAAGACGTGCGTATATGCCTATGTGGACAGGTTCTTAATCTTACATTAAATCACATAGTTATCTGCTCTTGAACGATCGATTTCAAGCAAATCCGCAACCGTAATATTGTCCACAACATCGGTAATAGACTTATACAGTTTTTCCCACACCATCAAAGTTACACACTTGTCCTGTCTTTCGCAGGTATTCGTAGGTCCGTCCAGACAAGCCACAGGAGCCAGACTGCCCTCAGTTAATCTTAAAATCATTCCTACGGTGTAATACTCAGGAGGATTTGTGAGCATATATCCTCCGCCTGCACCTCTGACGCTTTTTACATAACCCGCACGGCTGAGAATTGATATTATTTGTTCAAGATATTTCTCACTGATTTCTTGTCGCTCTGCTATTGCCTTAATGGGAATGTAACCGCTTTCTGCGTGCATAGCCAAATCAAGCATAAGTCTTAAAGCGTATCTGCCTTTTGTAGATATTTTCAACGTTTGTGCCTCCTTAAATCCTATCGGTTTAATATGGTTTAAATTATACATCATTTTTTGCCGTTTGTCAAGGATTCAACAATAAAAAATACGGTTATGCCAATAACCTTGTAGAAAAAAGGCGAGCAATGTAAATTGTTCGCCTTTTGAAAATTTATATTAATCAGAACAAACCGTAAATATTGCCTTCATTGTCAACATCAATGCTGTTTGCAGCAGGAACTTTCGGAAGTCCCGGCATTGTCATAATATCGCCGGTATATACAACTACAAAGCCTGCTCCTGCGGAAAGCTTTACGTCACGGACGGTAATTTCAAAATTCTCAGGCTTGCCAAGCTTTGAAGGGTCGTCTGAAAGAGAATACTGAGTTTTTGCCACACATACGGGAATATCTCCGAAACCTAGATCCGTGATTTCCTTAATAGCCTTTTCAGCCTGTTTTGTATAAATTACTCCGTCTGCACGATAAATTTCCTTTGCTATGATATCGAGCTTTTCCTTAATAGGAAGCTTTTCGTCATAGAGTGTCTTGAAATCAGCTTTTCCGCTGTCAACTGCCTTACAAACCTTTTCTGCAAGGTCTGTACCTCCCTTTCCGCCCTTGGCGAAAATTTCAGCAAGAGAATATTCCACTCCCATTTCTTCGCATACTTCTCCGATTACGGCAATTTCAGCCTCCGTATCCGTATGGAAACGGTTGATTGCAACCACTACGGGAACACCGAACTTATGCATATTTTCAATATGAGTTTTAAGATTTACAATGCCTGCTTTCAAAGCCTCAACGTTTTCTTTGGTAAGCTCCGTCTTTGGAACTCCGCCGTTATACTTCAATGCACGAATCGTTGCTACCAGAACTACGCAGCTTGGTTTTAATCCTGCAAAACGGCACTTAATATCAAAGAATTTCTCAGCTCCCAAATCAGAACCGAAGCCTGCCTCTGTAATGGTATAATCAGCAAGCTTTAATGCAAGCTTAGTGGCTCTTACCGAGTTGCAGCCGTGAGCAATATTTGCAAAAGGTCCGCCGTGAATAAGAGCAGGATTATTCTCTAATGTCTGCACAAGGTTAGGCTTTAATGCGTCTTTAAGTAAAGCGGTCATTGCTCCGCAGCCGCCCAGATCCTTTGCATAAACAGGCTTATTGTCAAAAGTATAAGCAACCAAAATTCTTTCAAGTCTTGCTTTAAGGTCAGCCAAATCGGAAGCAAGGCACAAAATTGCCATAATTTCTGAGGCAACTGTAATCTGAAAACCGTCCTGGCGAGGGATACCGTTTACCTTTGAGCCAAGACCGATAACAACATCTCTCAATGCTCTGTCATTCATGTCAAGGCATCTCTTGAACAAAATTCTTCTCTGGTCTATATTTAAAGGATTTCCCTGATGAATTGAATTATCTATCAAAGCGCACAGAAGATTGTTAGCCGCAGTAATAGCGTGCATATCTCCCGTAAAATGCAGATTAATGTCCTCCATAGGAACAACCTGAGCGTATCCGCCGCCTGCCGCACCGCCCTTGATACCGAAAACAGGGCCCAGTGAAGGCTCACGAAGTGCAAGGATTGCCTTTTTGCCTATTTCAGCCATAGACTCGGCAAGACCTACCGAAATAGTAGTTTTACCCTCGCCTGCGGGAGTAGGATTGATAGCCGTTACAAGAATAAGCTTTCCGTCCTCTTTGTCCTTGGTTTTTGAATACAGCTCTTCCGAAAGCTTTGCCTTATAATGGCCATAAGGCTCGTAATCATCTTCGGAAATTCCCAGTTTAGCGGCAACTTCTCCTATTTTCAGCATTTTAGCCTGTTTTGCGATTTCGATATCAGATAACATTAAATCAAATCCTTTCGGTACA
>JBJERA010000217.1:0-5810 GCA_051882035.1 Hominimerdicola sp. | reverse complement strand
CAATCTCAGGCATATCAGGATACGAGGAAAGCTTTCTCAGATTACCGCCCTGTCTTACGATTGGCGGTATACCTACTGTGAAGTGCAAGTCAGAACAACCCAAAGCTCTTGCCTCGTCAAGAATCTTGTTAATATCAATAGCCATAGTTAGTGAACCTCCAAATAATTTTTTATCTCAGGCAAATGCCTTATAATTTATACTGCGTATGTTACACGAATCAGCTCGTTGATGGACGTCTTGCCCTCCTGAACAAGCTGTGAAACGTTATCTCTAAGAAGAAGTGTTCCCTGCTCCTTAGCAAGATCCTGAATAGCGTCAGCCTTTGCACCCGAAGTAATCAAAGACTGCATTTCAGGTGTAGCAAGAAGAATTTCATGGATAGCGGTTCTGCCCTTATATCCTGTGTTGTTGCACTTTGGACAGCCTACAGGGTCGTAAATCATAATTGAATTACTAATTCCCATAAGTTCTTCTTCATCAGGTCTTGAAAGACGCATCTGCTTACATTCAGGACAAAGCACCTTTGTAAGACGCTGTGCAACTATTCCGATAAGGGAAGTAGCAACCATGTAAGCCGGTACTCCCATGTCAGTAAGTCTTGTAACAGTTGAAGCCGCATCATTGGTATGGATAGTTGAAAGCACCATGTGTCCTGTAATAGCGGCACGAATTGCGATTTCAGCAGTTTCAGCGTCACGCATCTCTCCAACCATTATAATATCAGGGTCCTGACGGAGAATAGAACGAAGTGCTGCGTCAAATGTCATACCAGCCTTTTCATTAATCTGACACTGGTTAATGCCGTCAACCTTCTTTTCAACCGGATCCTCAACGGTAATAACGTTAACGTTAGGTTTAGCCATTTCACCCAAAGCCGCATAAAGGGTAGTTGTCTTACCTGAACCGGTAGGACCTGTTACAAGCAAAACTCCCTGAGGAACTTTAAGACAAGATTCAAACATTTTATAGTTATATTCAGTCATACCCAATTCAGTAATTTTTCTTGCAGAAACGTCACCTGTGGCAAGAATACGGAGAACGACCTTTTCGCCGTAAACCATCGGAAGATTAGATACACGGAGGTCAAGCAAAGTTCCGTCAACGACCTGCGACATACGACCGTCCTGAGGAATACGCTTTTCTGCAATATTCATACCGCTCAAAATTTTAAATCTTGTTATCAGCGAAGTATGAAGTGCACTTGTAAGCGTCATAAGTTCAATAAGATCGCCGTTTACTCTGATTCGGATTTTAGTATAATCCTTAAAAGGCTCAATATGAATATCAGTAGCGTCCTGACGGAAAGCGTTTTCAACGATAGCCGTAGCAAGCTTTACGATAGGAGCGTTTTCAACTCTGTCAGCTGAAAGATCAAGCTCTGTAAGATCAATTTCCTCTTCTTCCTTCTCCTTAGTAGCTTCGTCAACCACTGAGTTTACCTTGCCCTCAGAGTACATTTTACCGATTGCTCTGTTTATAGAGGATTTTGTTGCTAAGACTGAAGTAATAGAACAGCCTGTAATTACACGCAAATCTTCAAATATGTAAAAGTTTACAGGGTCGTCCGTTGCAACAGTCATACGCTTACCCATTTTGCTTACTGCAATTACATTATACTTTCTTGCAGTCGCCTCAGGGATTTTCTTTACAATATCAGGAATAAGTTCTGTATTATCTAAATCAATGTAAGGTACGTTCAGTCTTTCAGCAAGCACCTTTGCAAACTCTACGTCGGTAACATATTTCATTTCAACAACAATATCACCGAAAAGTCTTCCTTTTTGCTCTTTTTGCTTAGCAAGGACTTCTTCCAACTGCTGCTCGGTAATAAGTCCTTTTTGAACTAAGTATTGTCCTATTGGTCCGTTTCTCATAGATAAAATCTCCTGTCCCCGCTTGATTTCATTTGTGCGGAATATATTAATCAGTTTATAAATTCAAAAAACTATTCATAAATTTGGGTTCGGCTATTGTAATTCTCTTTAAAATGTGTTAAAATAAATTATATTAAAGGTATTCCTGAAAGGAGGATTAAGATGGATACTGGTTTGATTCTTTGCTACATAGCCATTTATGCGTTTGCATTTCTATTCGGAGTCTGCATAGGCAGTTTCCTGAATGTCTGCATTTACAGACTACCAAAAGGTGAAAGTCTTATTAAAAGCAATTCTCATTGCATGACCTGCGGAGAACCCATTAAGCGCCGTGACCTTATTCCTATTATAAGCTGGTGCATTCTCAGAGGCAAGTGCAGAAACTGCAAAGCGAAAATCGCTGCAAGATACACAATAGTTGAAGCTCTCACCGGACTGCTGTTCCTGCTGGTTTGCTGGCACTTTGACCCGGTAATGCGACCAACTGAATGTATTCTTAACTGCCTATTGTTCGCAGCGTTGGTAGTAGTATTTTTCATGGACTGGGACACTCAGCTGATAAACACAGGCGTGGTAATTTTTATTGGCTTATTGGCAATTCCTGAATATCTGCTATGCAAAGATTACACCGGACTAACGCTCAAATCAATGATTATCGGAGCTTTAATCGTAAGCATTCCGCTGCTGATTGTTGTTCTTGCATCACACGAAAGAGCTATGGGAATGGGTGACGCTTACCTAATGGCAGCCGCAGGACTTTTCCTTGGAATGCAAAACACATTGGTTGCATTTGTAATTGCACTGATAACCGGATCAATCGGCGGACTTATTCAAAAGCACCGCAACGGTGATTCTGTATTTGCATTTGGTCCGTATCTCTCTATTGGAATCGCAGTCGCAGTTCTTTATGGAGATAAACTGGCAGACTGGTACATGAAATTTACCGGACTTGCCGAAATGCTCGCATAATAAATCACAAAATATGCCGCTCTTTGCAGAGCGGTTTTATTTTGCTCAAAAAATCCTCTTAATAGGTTTTGTGCTATTAAGGGGATTTTTTCAGCAAGCGGCGAAACTCGCCGCTTGAGAAAATTAAGTTTCATCAGGATTATCATATGCAATAAAAATATATTTTGGATATGAATTTGAACCGTTATATGGTTCAAATGAAAAATTGCAATCATTTTTTATATTATCTACCAGCAAATCCTTATTGTTTATATTTGTGAACTCAATTGACTTACTGTATCTATAAATAGAATCAGTATTATTTACATAAGCACCGCCTTCATACTTCAAAGCCATTGCCTGAAAATTAAGCTTAATGAAGTTCTTATTTGTGGTAGCAGTACCATACTCCTCAACAGTAATGCAATAACTTGCATCATTGTTTATATCAAAAGCTCTGAGTATCCTGTTTGATCCAGCTGTGTCCTCCGTAGTAATCAATCCACAGCAATGTCTTGCTAAACCGGTTGCACCAACACTATTTCGCGGTTCATTATTATCAATAGTTATTACATGTTTATAACCAGTAGGTTTTGCAGTATCATCATCAGTACAAACAATCTTGATTTTTTTTGCATACTTAATATAATCGCTGATAGAATCGCCTACTGCAATACAAGCAGCTTCCTGATGGGCAGTATTTTTTACCTTAATAAAATAGTTATTTACTGGTTTCAGAATGCTTAGAACAGCACCCATTATGATTGTCATAATAGCCACAACTACTATGAGTTCAACAAGAGTGAAACCTTGTTTATTTTTTTTCATCAGTCTGCCCCCTTATGAAATCGTATATATTAATTCCCTAGTTAACCCATCAAAAGCAACAGGAATACTACCAGTAGTACCAGATGCAGTTACATATCTAATTTCAGTAATATTACCTGAGCTTTGACTATAACCAAAGTCAATCACAGTACCAGCACTACCAGAATTTGCTGCTATTGTTTTTACGTAAACCTTTGAGGTATGAATATATCCGTTATCGGAATTGCCTTCAAAAATGAAATCTCCAGTTCCTGAAATTGTAACATATAATGTTACATTCTCTGATTTCATATTTGTAATTTGAATTCTGTACTCATTAGATTTCAAAGCAGTTACAGGAGTGGTTAAACCATTAAAATCTCCATACTGTCCAAATGTTTTAAGTTGAAAATTAAATTCGTCACCAAACCTTGTAGCACCTGACAACGCCTCGAATAAATCAATAGTATTTGAAGATCTTGGGGGAGTTAGACCCATAGGATCTTCAAATTTTACTGTATATCCGCTAGAAGAACCAACTTGCTGTAAATCGCTTTCACCAGAAACTTTTTTACCCACTGCAACAGCTTGGTCTGCCGTTCTCAAATCACGAAAACGACTCTGATTAATAAATTTTAATGAAACAGACAATACGCCAATGATAGTTGTGAACATTAAAAAGAATATAATCATTGCGACCAAAACTTCAACTAAGGTCATACCTTTAAGGAGCTTTTTATTCTTTTTCATAAAATTACCTCCTTATGATGTCTTTGATTTTGTAAAATACTGAAGTTTCAAAGCGCTTGATCGTGTCTTGTTCTGTGTTATTGTATCCATAATAGAACCCGGTGCTGGCAACAATGTTGAAGCTACTGAGTCACATTGGTTATTAGTAAACATGCTTGTGATAGCCTGACCCAAAAAACCTCGCTTATTGGAAGGTGCATCATTAGTTACAGATGCTTTTGGTGCATAAAGTATCGCCTGAATACACTGATAATCTTGTTGAGAGCGAACTACAAGCGTACCGCCATTCGGTACAAGAACAAAAATATTATTACCACACATTTTTTCTGAATAATCTACATCTGATTTGCCAAGTTGTGCAAGATCGGTATCAGAATAACGTGTACAGTCGGCAATTAACATTTCACTAAGATTAAAATACTTATCACTTGGCATTGGGTTGTCTGAAACAGGATTTTCTCTATCAAAACCGCTTGTAAGACGATACCAATCAGCATTGGCACCGCAATCAACTAAGAAATAGCAGAAATTCTCATGGGTCTGCTTATTATTAGACTGCGCATAGAAGTTATCATAAATATAATCTGCATTTGTTTCGTTGCCAGTTTTGCTATAAACATTAGCGTTTGAAAAATCTACAAGAATTCTTGTATACTGCCATGGATTAGCACCAGAATCAGTTCCATTTGAAGGAGGAAACAGTACAACTGCATCTTCCGTTGATGGCATTAAAATTATAAATGTATAATTTTGTCTAAACTCAGATCCAGCAATAGTCATAAGCTCCGAATTATTAAAATTAAATCCCTCAGCATAAGCAGATGATGGTATACCGCCCAAATTAATCCATAGCTTTTTTTCAGGGGTATATGAATCCAAGGCATGTGTGTTTAGAAAATTACTCAAATCATTTGAATATGGATTTGCTGTTGCCCACTCATCATATGCAGCTTTAAATGACTTAGTACAATCAGCATCTACATATACAATATCTTTCCAATCATAACCACTGTTATCATATGCCTCTTGATATTTATTCACAAGATGCAATTCGTCTGCTGATGTTACACCCTCAAATTGGTCTTCAAAAATTTCATTTGTTGAGAAACCTTTATAATACTCTGACAAATTGTTAGATGATGTAAATGATTCAGGTGCAATATAACTTACTGTATTGTCGAAAGAAGAAGTACCTGTAATCTTACCAGCTACAGTTGTATCTGAAATAGCACCGCCTGAAATCACAGCTGTTGAAGTTGCAGTTCCTTCAGAATTACAAATACAGATATTACCAGAACAATAGAGTGTTCCACTAATTTGTAAACTACCTGTTCCAAAGAAATAAATATTACCCTTAACATAAACATCGCCATTAATGGTTGAATTCTGAGCGTTAACAATTAAATTTTCCGCACAGTATAAGCTACCAT
>JBJERA010000216.1:0-5828 GCA_051882035.1 Hominimerdicola sp. | reverse complement strand
AATCAAGACTTTTTACCAGGAAAATATTTGTATCATTTCCAATTTACAAACCCTTCTGCGTCGATTTTAGCTTGTGAAGACAGGTTCTAAGTCTTAGTATCTACATCTTGTGAGCTGTTGGTGGTAGTCTTATGATTCTACTAACAGCTTACAGGTTTATATTCAGTAGGGAGAAAAATACTATGAAACGTGATTTTAACGAATGGCTTGGTAAATTCAGAGACAGTATAGCCAATTATGAATACTACATCGACTTTGAAAAAGTACATAGGAACGTTGATAGTATCAAGGTCGAACTTAATATTCTGAACGCATTAATCGGCTCAAAGGATATTGAAAATGAGTTTATGCAAATAGTAAGCAAGTATCCAGAAACATTGAAGTGTATTCCGTTACTGCTTGCTGTCAGGGCTAATGAGATATATGCGATAGACAGTGATGGGGAGTTTTTGTATAATTTCAAGAAGATGAACTATTCACCCGAACAGTACACTGTATTTATGCGTAAAACGGGCTTGTTTGAGCTTATGGAGAAGCATATCATTCACAGCCTTGTTGATTACGCAACAGGCGTTGAAACAGGTCTGGACTCCAACGGAAGAAAAAATCGTGGCGGTCATCTTATGGAAGATCTTGTTGAGAGTTTTATAGTTAAGGCAGGGTATATCAAGGGGCAGAACTATTTCAAGGAAATGTATATTCATAAGATAACTGAGAAATGGGGTATCGACCTTTCTGCTATCTCCAATCAGGGCAAAGCGGAAAAGCGTTTTGACTTTGTTATCAAAACCGATAAGATGATTTATGGTATTGAAACCAACTTCTATGCAAGCGGCGGTTCTAAGCTGAATGAAACGGCAAGAAGTTATAAGCAGATCGCTCAGGAAGTTGATACCATTGACGGATTTACATTTGTATGGTTTACAGATGGCAAGGGCTGGCAGAGTGCAAGGCGTAATCTTGAGGAAACGTTTGATGTATTGGATACGGTTTATTCGATTGATGATTTGGAGAATGGGGTAATGAATATTTTTTAAGGAGTGTTTAAACATGGGAGCAACAGAGATTGTAACCGCTTTAGTATCACCAGTTGAAAAATTAATGGATACAGTTAGCGAAGCAATTGGAAAAGCTTATGAACCACATCATCTAAAAAAAATGGCAGATGCAAAGGCATATGAGATTGAAACACTCGGAAATGCTCTTAGAAACAATTGCGATATGCCCATAGTTTATAATGCTGATGGTAGTGTTCAAGTTGACACAAGTAATTATGAAGAATTAGTTAAACGTGCGGGATTACGTCTTGCATTTCAAGAAGTAAAAAAACAAGAGAATATTGAAGCTGTTATAGACAATGCTTACAATATTCTTGAAGAAGAAACAGAGGTATCAAACGCTCCTGTTGATTCAGGTTGGATGTTAAGATTTATGAATTCTGTTGAAGATGTTGATGATGATGAATTGCAAATTCTTTGGGGGAAAATATTGGCTGGTGAAATAAAGAGTCCAGATACATATTCATTAAGAACATTAGAAGTGTTAAAAAATATAAGTAAGAAAGAAGCTGAATTATTTTGTAAAATTGCTAAATTCATAACAGACGATTTTCTTTTAAACGATACAAATTTTATATCAAAATTTGATATCTCATATACTGATATTCTTAAACTTGACGATTGCGGATTAATGAATTCAGATGGATTGATTAATCGTACGATTCCATTGGCTGATAAAAAAGTTGTTCTGCAAAATGATGATTATATACTTATTCATAACTCATCAAATATCAATTCTGATAATGATACTATTCAGTTAAATGTATTTTTGCTAACTGAAGCAGGCAAAAACATACTAAAGGTGCTGAATGTACATTCTGATAATGAATATTTTTTAGAATTATGCAGGCACATAAAATCCCAATATTCAAATTATGTGCTTTCAATTCATAAAACCAATAAAAAAGAAAATGGTAGAATCTCATATTTAATTGCTGAAATAATTTAAACTTAGGTAAAAAAATGAAAAAAATAAAAAAATGGGAGCCTGATGAATTCGAACTTGAAATGACTACTTATTGGTCATTTCCAAAGCGTGGGGACTGGGCAACCCACGATGCCAAGTGGCGTGGTAACTGGTCGCCGTATATTCCGAGAAACATAATTCTCCGTTACTCACAGGAGGGGGATTTGGTTCTCGATCAGTTTGCAGGCGGCGGAACAACGCTTGTTGAGGCAAAACTTCTAAACAGAGACATTATCGGTGTCGATTGTAATGATGAAGCTCTTAACCGCTGTAAAGAAAAAATAGATTTTGATTATCCCCCTGCACAAGGCAGAGTATATCTTCATAAGGGTGATGCTCGTGACTTATATTTCCAGAGCGATGAATCCGTTGACCTTATATGTACTCACCCTCCTTACGCAGACATAATCAAGTATAGCGACGGAATACCGGAGGACTTATCTCAGCTAAAAGTTAAGGATTTTTTGGAGGCTATGAAGCCTGTTGCAGCTGAAAGTTACCGAGTACTAAAAAAAGGAAAGTTCTGTGCGGTGCTTATGGGTGATACCCGTCAAAAAGGCTGTATGATTCCTATGAGCTTTGATGTAATGAAGATTTTTCAGGACGCTGGATTTACGCTTAAAGAACTTATCATCAAGGAACAACATAATTGTAAAGCTACGGGATATTGGAAAACAAACAGTGTTAAGTATAATTTCTTGTTAATAGCTCATGAATATTTGTTTGTTTTTAGAAAGTAAATAATTAGAATGAGGAACTGAAAAAATGTTATATACTGATACAGTAAATGATGCTATTATACAAATAGCAGATGTCTTAAGAGATAATATTAGAATATCAGAAGAAAAACAAAAAGCTAATATTGCAAAGTGTTATAAAGAATTGCAAATTGTTGAAGAAATTTCAAATACAATTCAACCTAATAGTAATGATGTTTTTTCTGTATTATACGAAGCTGAAAACGATTTATTGAATTCTATTGTTTTTGCATGTCAAGGCTTTTATCGGAATGCATTTATGTGTTTAAGAAGCTCGATAGAGTTGATGTTTAGCTTCATATATTATTATGATCGTAATTATGAGTATATTTTGTGGAAGTCTGATTGCATAAATACGCAATGGTCTACTGTTACGGATATAGAAAAAGGAGTTTACAACAAAAAGTTTTATAAGATTATTTGGGGGAGAGAAATAAATCTCTCTGGATTCATTGGAAAAGTAACAGATGCATATCATAAATGTTCTCAGTCTGTACATGGAAAGTATGGTTATATGCAAACGGTTACATACTCTTCGATAAAATATGATGATACATCTTTTTATAATTATATAAAACAGTTTGAGGAAATAACAGAAATAATAAAGATTATTCTTTATTTAAGGTTTAAGCAAGAACTGGATAATGAGTTAGATCAAGACGAGCTAAATCAATTAGACATATTAATACGTAAATATGAGGTGTAAATAATGAGTGATGCTGTAATAAGAACGGAAGATTTAAGCTTGAATGAAGTAAAAGATCTATTTGTTGAAACAGATAGTGATCGTGAAATAATTGAATGTTTAAAGAGCAAACAGACCATTTTGCTTGTTGGAAGTAGAGGAACTGGAAAAACCATGTTAATGAAAGTCGCTGAAAGTGAACTTTCAGATGATTTTTCAGAAAATCGAATACTGCCAGTTTTTGTAAATTTATCTTCGTGTTGCATATATCATGAATCCAATATATTAAATGTAATGATATCAAGAACACTAATAGCATTACAAAAATCTCTGAGGGATCATGGAATTATAGTAAAAGGTAAATTATTTGCACCTATTATTAGTATAGATGAAAATCCAATTATTAAACAATTAGAAGAATATATTAAATCAACTTCAGATACTGAGAACATTATTTCGAATAGCTCTGAAACATTTGATATAAATGATGAAAGCATTAGAAAAGATATTGGATTATTTAAAGACTTTTTATCTCAAATCTGCGAGGCATTTAATATAAAGCACCTAGTAATTCTTTTTGATGAAGCATGTCAAGTTTTTAGCCCAAAACAGCAGCGTATATTCTTTAACTATTTTCGTTCTTTAAGAGAGCATTACATAGTTTGCAAAGCTGCTGTTTATCCAGGCATTATTTCATATGGTAATTTCCAAGCTTTTCATGATGCTACAGTAAAAAAAGTTGAACGCAGTATTAGTTCGGAAGATTACATTAGTAAAATGCGTGAAATAGTCAGAAAAAATTTCGAATCATATTATTCAGATTTATTAACTCAAGGAGCACTACTTGATAACGTAATATATTATGCTTCTGGAAATCCACGACTTCTTATCAAAAGCATAAACGAAATATTAAGTAACAATGGGAAGTTTAGATCTAGCAGAGTTAAAGAGGTAATTAAGGAGTTCTATGGAACAACGATTTGGGCTGAACATACAAAGCTGTCTGATATGTATCCCGGACACACTGATATGATTAATTGGGCTCGAAATTTTATTGAAAACTCTGTTCTTCCGTCAATCCACAAATCCAATGACGAATCAAGTGATAAACAAACAATATATTTCTTAATATCAAGAAAATCTCCAGAAGTAATACAACATTCTATAAAAATACTTGAATATTCTGGTATCATTTCATTGTGCGACGAAGGCGTAAAAAGACGAACGGATGTTTACAACAGATATGAATTAAATTTAGGTGTTGTTGTTAATTCTGAGAAACAGTCAAATATTTCGACAAGAGGAATAGAAATTGCAACGAAATTATCTAAGTCTCATTTATTTGTTGAATATGGAGCTAATTCACCTGAATACGGAGATTATAAAAAACTGGTTGACATAACGAAATCAGATAATAGTGAGCAGGATATATTAGACATTATTTTGAAACAAGGTATTGATGTCCTCGATCTAACTTATACTATGAAGACTAAACTACATGAAAATAGATTTAATACTATATTGGATGTATTATATGGTGGAGAAGATGCATTAAGATGTATTCCTTATGTAGGAGTGGTTCGTTCTCGAAAAATATCTAATGTAGTATTTAATGCAATATTGGAATATATTTCAGGTTAAAACTGCCATTTAACCCTCAAATATAAACCATACACTCAAAAATAATTTCTCTCGCCATACCAACAAAGCAGTTCTCCAGACCGAGCATTTTCTCAGCATCACTGCTGAGGGCAGCTCTAAGATAGCAACTATCGCTCTGTTTCCACAGCTCCACCTGGCGAGTGATAGCTTCACCGACTTTCAGTTCCAACTCATCGAGGTACTGAATAATCATGCCCTCGTTGACAAGCTTGCGAAGCCTATCAGGACACTTACTGTCAGAGAAATGAAGATGGTACCCGATATAGTCGGTGTGGTATGACTTGCTCTCCTCAGTGAGCGTGTCGGTATTGAAGTGGGTAACTGTCACGGTATTGGTGTCAAGTCTCCAAATTGGCACGTTTCCCTTTTTCTGAGGACTGTATGCGGTCTGTTCGCTCTTGTATCTGCTCATAAATTTATCCTCCATATCAAAAATATTATACAAGGGTATGTCGGATATTTTGTCCGCTGTTTGTCCGCTAAGGTGGCAAAAAGTTAGTGAAAAACAGCGTAAATGAATTTTTGTAAATTGTTCTGAAATGCCGTATTTTCGGGGGTTTTTGCATATCTCTAAAACTTGCCAAAAGTGCGCCGAGATTTTCAATTCCCGTACGGGTCACCAAACCAAATTCCCGAAAATGACGTATTTACGTTGTTTTCGGGTTTTCTTTTTGCCTTGATACAGTTTCTGTCCTTTA
>JBJERA010000215.1:0-5847 GCA_051882035.1 Hominimerdicola sp. | reverse complement strand
TTTCCAATTTACAAACCCTTTTGCGTCGATTTTAGCTTGTGAAGACAGGTTCTTACTTTGAGAACATGACACAAGGGGCTATTGCAGAGCGTGAGGGCGTAAGCCTTGAACTCATTCGGCAAAGGAAAGCCCAAGCCTTGAACAAGCTCCGCAGTATGCCTGACGTGCGTATGCTCCGAGAAGAGCAGCATATAGAGAGGAGTCTGCATTTTGACAGTAGGGCAAACGGCGAGGCTTATTTCATAGCACAAAGAAAAATAGCTGAAATCCTGAAACGTGGTTCTTATCTGAGTTATGGACAAAGGCAGGCTATTATTTACGATTGCAAAATGAAATCATCAGCGGAATATAAAAAGCTATATGCTGAATATCAAGCCTTTGAAGAGCTTGAAAGGGCGTTCGCTGGGGCTTGATGTGGTGGCGATTTGCCACCCCCTATTGAGAGGCACAAGACCTTCACGCCGTCATTGTGTAAATTTCTCGCTGAATGGAAATTGTTTCGCTCAAAAATGAGAAATAGCGAGAATTAAGATCGAGTTCATAGAGGCTAACGCTCAAAAATGAGCGGGTTCAAATCCTAATTCGGGAGTTCATCAATAGTTACGGACAAAAAAGTCCAAAACCCCTTAACTCAGTCCCAATTTGGGATTGAGTTTTGCGGACGTTTTTCTTGAAAATCGGAAAAACCATTCAACGGCGGACAAAAAAGTCCACTGTTATTATTAGTGGCTATAAATTAACAGTCGAAGAACAGTCGAAAAAACTATCAGAACGGCTTTATAAGCCCTCTTGTATTTAGCAAGGTAATTTTCACTATAAACAAATAAAAACGCCGTACGGCTTAAATCTCAATGGCTGAGAGCATAAAAAAGGGGCAAGCCTGCTTTGACTTGCTCCTTTTATTGGTGTCACAAAAAAGTGAAACCAAATTGTAGTTATTAAGTCCTTTCAATTTTCATTCTTGACATTCCCTAATGGGGGAAGTTCAGACATCATAACAAGAATGATGTCAATTACATGAGAACATAGGTTATATATTGTTAATTTATTCTCTATTGATGATTTATCTATTTCGATTATAATTGCACATTTGGTTTTGTCTGCATCAAAATTATACTTTTTCAGCAGTGAATAACAGCCTATCACTATATCATTTTCCTGCTTTTCTGATAATGTCATGAATACCAGTCCTTTCAAATAAAGTCTTGACAACCGCCCTCAGATATGGTAATATTTATTCAAGGGCAGATTGTCCGTTTTTGTGGGCTTTACATAAACTCTTTGGTTGGGGTGTTATGTAAGGCTCTTTTTCTTATACTGCAAGCTGTAACCTTGCACCCAGATTAAAGCCTGCTCTGCAACCGCCTGTTATTGATACGCCGTTAAGTGTAAGGCTTTCGCCTTTATCCAGCAGCGGAGCTACTACATAAGCAACAGCTTTCGGCAGATAGCCTATTCTATAATAGCCCCTTGTACCCTCTGCGAATACCCACACACTTACAGCGTTCTTGTCCACTAGGTTATCAGTTTCATGTTTAAGCTTAATCTGAGCAGGCTTGCCGTCAATGGCTTTAAGAACGCTCTGACGGTGGTTGAATGAAGTTCCTGCAACTCTTACAGAAAGTCTTTCAGCCTTTGCAATTATCCAAGCTTTAACCATTGCCAAGCAACGGCTGTAACCTTTGCCGACGAGCTTGTTTGCTATTGTCATTACTCTTGATTTTGCATTTCTTGTCATTTTAATCACTCCTTTTCTGGTTCGTAAGGCTTTCGTGTTCCTTACTGTGATTATATTATAGCATATTGCATTCGATATATCAATAGACAAAATAAACAATATTGCATTCGATATATTGTTGAATATGTATATTGCACTCAATATATAGATATGGTATAATATTATCATGAAAGAGGGTGATAATAATGCCAACGATTTCAATGTTTTATGGTATTTTAATCAGAATGTATTATGATGACCACAATCCACCGCATATTCACGCTTTATATGGTGATTATGTTGCTTGTTATGACTTCGACGGTGAAGTTATTGAAGGAACACTTCCGAAAAAACAAACAAAACTTGTTCAAGCATGGATTGAAATTCATAAAGAAGAATTAATTGCAAACTGGAAACTTGCAAGGGACGGAGAACAGATATTTAAGATTGAGCCTTTGAAATAAGGCTCTTTCTTGCATAAAAAAGGGTGATGTTATGCATAAAGTTTTAAAGGTAACTCCATTAAAAAACTACTGTATTCTTGCTGAATTTGAAAACGGTGAAAAGCGCATAAAAGACATTAAGCCTTTGATAAACAGAGGCGGAGTGTTTTTATCGTTAAAAAATATTGAAATTTTTAACAGAGTGTATGTTGAATATGGTGCAGTAACATGGAAAGACAATAATGGAAATGAAATTGATATATGTCCTGACAAGCTATACTTAGACAGCGTTCCATATACTGAAAGGGGTGTAGTGTAATGCCAGCGAGTAAGGCACAACAAAAAGCAGTTGCTAAGTATATGAAAGAAAATTATGATAATTTTCAAATAAGAATGCCCAAAGGCAAAAAAAAGCAGATAAAAGCCCACGCTGAAAGCAAGGGCGAGAGCCTGAACGGATTTATTAATAGGGCAATATCTGAAACAATGGAACGTGATGAAAAGGATGGTGCGGACGAATAAAAATGAAGTAACAAGCCATTCCTATAATTATATGTGTCATATTAAATCGGAATAATAATTGATTTGTTAAGTTGTTTTGAGTATAATAATAATAACAGAACCCGACACGCCTCTTAACAATGCGTACCACGTCGGGTCATTTAATTATTTGCAGGAAGTGTTTTCTATGGCTTTGAAAGAATTACCTCAAGCAATGTCAATAGATGAACAAGTTAACAACCTCAAAAGTTTAGGTTTGATTATAAATGACGAAAGTTATGCAAAAAAATTTCTCAATGATGTTTCGTATTTTAGATTAATTAAAGCCTATAGTTTGGGCTTAAAAAGCAAAAATTCCAACTATTTCAGCGACATTACATTTGACCATATAGTTGAGTTGTATTTATTTAATGCTAACTTTAGACAACTTTTATTTGCTCAAATTGAACGAGTTGAAGTGAATTTGAGATGTAGAATTGCAAATTATTTTTCATCTACATATGGAGTACTTAGCTATGAAAGCGCAGATAATTTTGCTAATCCAGAATATCACAAGGAATTTTTAAGTGATATTAATGCTGAATTAGACAGAAACAGCAAATCACCATTTGTAAGAAACTTTCATGAAAACTACATAGATGGGAAACTTCCATTATATGCTTTGATTGAATTATTCAGTTTTGGAACACTGTCAAAGTTTTTTAAAAATATGAAAAATCAAGATAAAAAAGCTGTTGCTTTAACTTATGGTGTCGGATATACATATCTTGAAAGTTGGTTTGAACATATTGCATTTGTAAGAAATATCTGTGCTCATTATGGACGATTATATAATGTTAATTTGGTTAAAACGCCAATGTTGTATAAACAATATCTTGAACAGAATATAAGTAATAACAAAGTATTTGCTACGTTGTTATGCTTAAAAAGATTGATTCCAGATGATAAGCATTGGAATGAATTTTTAAATAACGTTGAAATATTATTAAGCAAAAGCAAAAATGTAAATAAAAATCTAATAGGTTTTCCTGAAAATTGGAAAACTTTATTAGAACAAAACATTGAACATAACAGACAATTAATAACATTGTGATAATTTTACCCTTTGCGGGCCTAACAATTATATTTTACCCTTAGCGGGTGTGAGGGAGCAGGCTTAACGGTCTGCTCTCTTTTTATGTTAAGCCTGCTGTTTTTACTCAAATTTGAGTAAAAGGGCGTATATATTTCGGGGGACGGTTCATAACTTCATCAAGGGTGTCACGTTTTGCTACTCCCTTGCTTTTGGGTTTTAATCAGCCCCTTGACGGTGAACAAAACGTTCGGTCGGGTGCTGCCGATATAGCAACACCTTATGAACCTGCTCATTTTTGAGCGGCTTGAATACCGTTCCAGTATGCGAGAGCCTAACCAGACAAAATAACGGAGCAACTTTTAGCAACGGCAATCTGTTTAAACTGTCATTTCATAGGGGTTAATATTATAATACATAAAAATAGCAGGCTTAAACAATTCAAAGCCTGCTTTATTTGATTATATTCGTTCTATGCCGTCTAGCGTGCTTTGTACGGCGTTTTTAGTCGATTTAGGTTAAACTATACTATGAAAATTAAAGACGGCTTATAAGGGGTTCTGATAGATATTTGATATTTGCCAAATAATTTCATGCGTTTACAACTCCCAAAATTAGATATGTACAAAATTTTGTACTGCAAATAGTTCAACAAAAGTTCAACAATTCTATAAAATTCAACACAACTTCATGAAATGTTATAAAATGCCATGACACGCAAACCGCCGTAAAATCAAGGTTTATGCAATGTTATGAAATTTGGTGAAATCAATTTTCGGCAACTCATAACCCGAAGGTCGTAAGTGCTTCTTAAAGAGAAAATCAAAATAAATTTTACCGTGCAAAGCGATTGTAGTATATGCCTCATAAATTTAAAGTATCTGTCGACAAGACGGATAACTCAATCAATAGGAGTAATTGCAAATGATTATGAAAAGCAAAACTACAGTATACGACCATTCGAGCAATAAGGAAGTCTCTTTGTGGAAACTGGACACCGATACCAGTACCGTGTATCACTTTGATGAGAGAAAGCAGAAATATGATTGTTTTCAGTTCCACACACGTTATATCGTGGATCATATTCGCTACACGATGCTGACATATCCCGAGCGTTTTCAGAAACTGCTCGACAAAGGTATGCTATACAGTTATCTTGATGAACTTGAAATCAAGGCGATTGATGCCGTCCAACGTCAGGTAGAGCTTTGGATACCCAGTAGCAAGGAATATCAGATTGCCGTAGAAAAAGGCGATATTGTCAAGCAAGCTGGCTTACTGAATGCATGGGAAGCTATGGCGAGAGAGATAATTTACGACTGCATGATTTATGTATAACTGATAAATCAATATATATAAAATATTATAGGCAAAATTGAAAAAATTTTATATTTACTGAAAGGCTGCGTAGCACAAAGCTGCGCAGCCTTTCTCTTGTGTACCCGAAATGGGCAGTAAAGATTTTCAGATTGTCAAGTGAAATAACGCTTTCATCAAATATCATATTCATTTCAGTGGGAAACAAATATCAATCTCCATGTATCCGTCCTCTCTCACATTTCTGTATATATCGAATATAGGTCTTTTATCAAGTTGATTGCCTGTCTTTGAAAGCCACCTGCAGAATATTTCCTGATATACCATAAACAGAAACTGTGGAAATCCTTTAAAATGATATACTGCATATTTACCGCCTTCAAAAGTATGAGTGAAAAGACTGCTATCCTCTTTCACAGCAGGGTGGTCAGGAGAAATTGTCTGGCAAAGTTCATACATACATCTGTTTTCGTCTGTAATGGAAGGGTCATCAATAGTGGACTCAATATAAAGCGTGTCTTCCGAAGAAAGGTGCTCATACCTTTTGATAAACCTGCACCATTCTTCCGGCAGGTCATGATAATTGCCTTTCTTTCGCTCATATATGACCAGATAACCGGGAAGCTGTTCGACAGTTATCAGGTTTTCTGAGTTTTCCAGTTCGTCAATTGATATGCCCTGAGAAAATGAACTTTGCTGCACCATTTGCTCGCTTTTCTTTCTGAAATCTGCCGGTGAAACATTCAGAACCTGTCCACATAGAGTCAGAACCTACGCAACAGCGTATGAATATGAGA
>JBJERA010000214.1:0-29150 GCA_051882035.1 Hominimerdicola sp. | reverse complement strand
GAGACTGCGCCAATAAAAAAACCCAGTGTGGCAATTATAATAAAGGTTACAACCGTAAAGGCTAAATTCATTGTAGTCCATTTTTTTAGCAATCTGATTGAACTGACTTGCTTTTGTGCAGTCGTCCCAAATCGAAAAACCGTCGATAATTATATCTTTTCTTCCAGAATAAACGACCTCGCCTCTCTCGATGTTAACGAAATCAAACGCATTGTTGATGTAAATTCTTCTTTTATCATCTTTAGCCCAAACTTTGAATCCAGCTTTGATGAATTTGCATTCTTTCTTAACTTCTTCCCAAGCGATTCTGAGTGCCTGTGAGAGTTTTGCGGCTCTGTCGCCTTCGAGTGTTCTGTATATTTCCCATGCTCTTGTCATAACTGCTTTTTTCATAATGATTACTTCCTTTCGTTTTTTGATTTTGAACTTTCGCCCGTTTGTTCGTTTCTATGATTATATTATATACCCATTTCGGCGAAAAGTCAATATGTAATAATGAACAAATGTTCGTTAAGATATTTGTATAAATCGTACAAATGAGTATAAAAATAAATTTTAGGGTTGACTTTTACACCCGTTTGTACTATAATTTAAGTATAGGAGGTGATATGATGATTGATATATCAGAGCGTTTAAAAGCTATACGAAAGGAAAAAAAAGCTACAATTCAGGCGGTTTCCGCTGGGTCGGGGATTGCTTCGAGAACATACCAAAATTACGAATACGGCAAAAGGGAAATCAGTGCAGAAGCACTTGTAAAGCTTGCTGATTACTATGGGGTTACAACAGATTATTTGCTTGGCAGAGAGCCAGCAGAAGAAAAGACCGAGGACAAATTTATACAAATTTACTCAGGATTGCCAGAGGAAACAAGGGAATTTTTTATAAGTACCATAAAAAAATTAACAGATTATTAACAACTAAAAAAGCCCCACCTTTTCGGCGGGGCTGAATTTGTAACCTTGAGGTTACAGAGTTCCGCTGCTCTTTAGCAGCGGAATTTTTATTTTTATTTACAAAAAGCAGCGGAATCACTCAATCAACATTTTTTTGAGAGCGGCAAGGTCAGCGGCATTAACTTTTCCGTCACCGTTTACATCACCATTCAACACCTCATCGGAGGTATCAACTGTGGGAGTATCAGGGACGGTCGGCTTTTCAAAGCCGTTAAGCCCTGCATTTTTGATAATTGTGGGGTAGTCACGGTAGGATATATTCATGTCGAGGTCACCGCTGTAACCGTCAAGCCTTCCCACACCATACTGCCACAGCCCGCCGAACTCATTGCCATACTTTGGGACTGCCGTCCAGTGGGCAAGCCATTTGTCATACTTTGCAAGCTGGTCAGTATAGAGCCTGCCGTCAAACCACGCTGGATTAGCATATATTCCGCAGTAGTAGCCTGCACTCTCCACCGTGTCACAAAAAGCCTTGCAGATATTAGTGAGGGTTGTCTTACCGAGATTTTCGAGAGTGCTGTCCTCAATGTCAAGGTAGAGAGGATATTCAAAAGTTTTGCCCTTGACGGCCTCCAGAAAAGCCTTAGCCTCGGCGGTTACAGCGGTTGTGTTTTTGCCGTATATGTAGCAGTAAGCACCGATGTTAAGCCCTGCCTGCTTTGCATTTTTGTAATTGCCTTCAAAACAGGTATCCTTTCCGTTGCAGTAAGCACGGATAATCACGAATGAAATTCCCTGAGATTTAAATTTTCTGAACGTATCGGCAGAAATTACCCCCTGCCATTTTGAAATATCAATGCCCTTATAATTCATCATCTTTATCTTTCCTCCTGTTCTAAGTCCGTCAATCTGTGGTTTATAACTCTTATCTGCTCTTCAATAACGGGCAGCCGCTCCGCAAAATGGTTGTGCTTGTCAACCTTTTTTTCAAGCTGTTCAATGCGGTATGCGGTCAGCTTCGAGGATACAAGTATTCCGCCTAAGCTTCCGAAAAGCGTTCCGAGCAAAGATAAAACAGATAAAACGACGTTTAAATCAATATCCAACGTTATTCCTCCTTGATGTTCATGATGGCGGCGATACCAGCTGAAATCGCCGCCGCACCTACCGACAGCCCAATCACAAAATCAATTTTCTGCCCCTGATAGAGCAGAATTTGCGTTGAGAGAGTGCCGAACATAGCCTGCAAAAAGGTTCGCAAGGCTCGTTTCTGCCATTCTTTCATTCAATCACCTCGGTTTCTGCTTATACTCCTATTGCTAACCAACAAAAATCATTTAAATCACCCCACGCATCAGAAGTGACGGTGCTGAAGAATGTTCTGTTAAGAGTTGCACTTTTTGTATCTGATGTTTTTACACTTATAACTCCACGACTGCTATGGTTCGAGTCGCCATCTTTAATTACTGTACCAAATACTGCAGGAATTTGTGTAAAACCAACACTGCTATAATCTATAACATAATCAGTAGTATCAGCACCTGTTACCACACCATACGCAATTTTTAAATTGCCCAAACCTCCACCGCTTGCACTTAAAACGCCGTCTGTTATGCTTAAGCCCTCACCGATTTTAACTCCGCCCAGAGTATCGGCGGAAGCGGTAGGCAGAGTGTAGTTTTCAAGCGTTGCAAGCCTTTCAATTTCGCTGTCAGAAACAAGGGATTTGCCTGTTTCTTTGTCTACTTTGTCCGTCTGCAGGCTTGCAATGTTGCTTGTGTTTGTCTGTATAGCACTATTCATCGCAGCGGCGTCATCTTCGTGGTTTGCAATCCAGTCCGACATCTCTTTGAGAGTGTCAAAGTCTTCAGGGGCGTCTGCGACTATTTCTGCAACCTTTTCTGTGATTTTGGTGTCGGTTTCTGTTTTGGTGTAAACGTCCGCCGTGTTCGCCTTGCTGGTCTGCAAGTCAGCAATTGCAGAATTTACCGTGCTGTCGTCATAGTTTTCAAGACTTGCAAGTTTATCCTTTTCGGCGGTGGTGTAGTCGTTTGAACTAAGCCCCATGCCGTCCGCTTTGTCTACTTTCCCTGAAAGCTCGCTGTCCACATAAGCTTTATCTGTGAGCTGGTTTCCTGCACTCGCCGCTGCTGGAATAAGCGCGGAGATATCTGATATTTCTCCGCTGTAATCAACAGCGGCAGGCTTAAAATTTACGCTGTTGGTGGGTATAAGCTCTATCGTGGTCGCACCGCTCGCAAGGGCATAAACCGTGCCGTGTATGCCGTACTGATTTCCGGCTTTTTTTAGACTTGCCACGCCCTCCAGGGTGACGATTTCCCCAGCCTTGACAGACAAAACGCCGTCACCGCCCACGGAAATATCCGGACTTGCAGAAACATAAGCGGTATTATTTCCGACGTTGCGGACTGTCACATTCTGTTTTCCTGTCACTTCCACCGCCGTAACAGCGGCGGTTAAATTAACTGTCTTAATCATATATTATCACTCCTTTATTTTACTGTTACAGTAATATCACCATCAGTGCAATGCACAGTGAGCGTATATGTAGCACCATATCTGCTATTTCTAAAAGTATCATTATTACCAACATAATTTAATAGATTATAATTGCTATAATCTATGTATTCGCCTCCAGTGCCGAAAATATCCTGAAATTCGGATTTTGTGCCGTCATAGTATATAGATTTGAGGAGTTTTGCATAAGGAAAAAAGTTATATACAAGATTATTACGCAATTGGGGCGTACAGCTTGCTGACATTTTCGGAAGTCTGAGCGTAGTCACATTAGTAAAATGTGAGGTTGTATTGTTTGACGCTGAATATGTCAGTATACCGTCTGTGCTGTCGGTATTATACGCACCGTAGTGACCACGTCGGGTGTAGTAATATCCACCTGAAACAGAACGATAAGCCCCGACAAAGCAGCCGTCACATATTTTTATTTCTGTCACCTGTGATGATGGAGGCGAACCGGGAAGAATAAAATCAGTATAGGGGGTGTAAGAAGTAACCGTGCCGCCGCTCACAAAAGTATATTGTCCATTGCTTTTTGTAAATGGAGTATCAATGTCATGCAGAAATTCCGGCTGGACACAATTCTGATACGCTTCGGCTACTTGTATTAAATTTGAAGCATATGCAGATGTAATAGTTACTGTATATTCGCCTGATTGGTCGTAAACGTGAGTCTGAGGGTCTTTGTACGGTGATATATACTGTGCCGTCCTCTTGCCGTCTACTAATTTATAGCCATTTTGCAGTTTTACATTTGTCGCTGTAACCAAATCAACTTTTGACGTCGAAGACTGGTAATAGTTTCCTGCAGCGTAAAAGCTAAAAGTGCCGTCGCCCCAGTAAACATATCCTGTGCTGGCAGGATATGAATATATATACCAGTAGATGTTTATGTTGTGGTCTGAAAAATTGCTTGAAAGATAAGGGGCTTCAAACTCATTCGACGTTAAAGATTTTGTGGAATTTTGGAGAATTTTTGAATAATAATCCTCCATATCCTCATATTCTGAGGGGACCACAATATCTGAATAATACTCAACATCTGATTTTATTGTAAATTCTGTGAGTTCGAGGTCTTTGACGGTATATCCAGCATACGTTGCATTGTTTTCAGCGTGAGAGTACGGGCGGATGTTCCACGTGATATTCCCCGTGTACTCTCTGTATGTGTAGCTTGACACAAACGTGTATCCCACGCTTTGCCCGTCCCCGAACTCAAAGTCAGCGTTTTGGATTCCAGGAAAATCATAGCAGATATTGCTTGTATTTCGGGTTTGGCTGTAAGTCTGTGTGATTTTTTCGCCGTTGTCTGCGGTACACTCAAAATTAAGCCGCCCATATCCAAAATTTTCTCCCGTGAGAAGGTTTCGGAAGGGGTACCAGGTTATAGGCTCTCCAATCTCAAACCCCACCTCTTCCAGGTAGTAAATCGAGTATTCGGCGGATAGGATATTGCCCGTATCAGGGGATTTGTAGGTTACTTTTATATGATGTTCGCTGAATTTTGCATTGCTGTCAATTATGTAACAGCTTACATACTCAACAGTTTCGCCGCTGATAGTGGTGCTGGAAGTCTGGGGAGTAAGAGTGCTGCACTCGAAGGAGTTAAGCTGATATGTACTCAAATATGTTTCCGTCTGCACGCCGTCAACATAATGCACCCAGTAAACGCTTGTATATACATACTGATTCGATGTGCGTTCAACGTATTTCTGCCCGACATAAGACTCATAAACTTTAAGATATTCATCTGCGTTATCAGAAGTATCCCACACATTTGTATACTCGCTTGATGACGTACATATCCAGGCTTTTTGCCATTTTAAAAGCTTTCCGTCCTGTTCGGAGTAAAAGTTATCAGGGACATTGCTTTCAAAGCTTAAATGCTTTATCATGAGCTGTCATCACCTTCCATTGTGGCATATACAGCACCTTTTTCGAGTTTGCCTTCAGAGGCAAGCTGCTGGAGCTCTTCTTGTGACTGCACCTGTCTGACTCTGTACGGGCTTGCGATTCTTGACATTAAGTTGTCAGCTCTGGAAATCGTGTTTGAGAAGTCGTTGCGGCTGAAACTGTTATCCTGATTTGAGAGCACAAGAGAGAGAGTTTCACCTGTTATGCCGTCAACGGTCTTTGAAATGATTTTTTGCGTTGTAGATATGCCGAGTTCTTCCGAGTATATTTTCCCCGTATCCCCGACATTAAGTTCAGAAATTCCGATAAAATCCTTGTACAAATCAACGTCAGAGAGGTCTTTGAATTCGACCGTATATGTAACTGCAGGCTCACATATTGTTTCAAAATGGCTCTGCATATCTTCACCGAGGACGTCAATGTTGCTGTGATTGTAGTTAAAAAGCTTGCCTTTTGAGATGTTATGCGGAAAATTAACGCTCGGTACATAAGCCACTGCAAACATATTGTCATAATTATCCTTTGTGTATAAATAACTGCAAAAATCAGTTATATCAACGGTTTCAGAAACCGACAGCATATTATATCCGTATTTAAGGACAAAAGCATTATCCCTGGCGTTTTCCTTCCGTTTACACACTGAGTAATAAAAATTATCACGGTAAAGCTCACCTCTGAATCTGTTGATAATGCTGTTATCCTCGGCGAGGATACACGCTGCAGGTGATGTTAATTCAAACGCCTCACTATCAGCATTTATGTAAAGTTCGGTTATGTCGCTGTAATGCGTAAAGTAAAATTCTGTGTATGCTCCTTCAGGGTCGTCGTCATAAATGGAATTGTGTATAGCGTCAAGAGCCTCCTGACCGTTTTTTCCTGAAACATCACAGGAAATTATCAGCTTGTCAGCCAAATCATAAAAAATATGCTTTGCATACACAGTTCTTACCGCTGAACCGTCCTGTTTAAGTTCCGTGGTCTTGGACTTTATGCGAAAAATCTGCCCTCGGCACTTAATCAGATTAAATTCTTTTAAAGCTTTCCACGTCCCCTCGTCATCAATGGGGTGTTCGAGGGAAAGGGAATAATCGGCATTAAGCTCCTCGGTTATGGTGCAGCTAATGGGCGTGAGAATCCTCAGTCCATTACTGTCGAAGCTTGTCTCACACATATCATATACTGTGATATAGTCGGTTTCAAGCGGCGTGACAATGGGACTTACATAGTTGCTCATCAGACCCACCTCTCATTTTTCGTGATTTCGATTGATGTTATACCGCCGCTCCAGCTTACCGAATTATCACCGATATTAAGCGTTGGCAAGTTCCCGAAAGTCTTATCAAGCAGCACCTGACTGCCCTTGTAAGCTAACAGCCGAGGCGTATCAAGTACAATATTCTCATCTATCTCATACAGCAAGATATTTTTTCTGTTTACAGTCAGAGTGCCGTCACCGCTTCCATAAACCTTGATAACAGGCTCAGAAAAGATGTTGCCGCCAAGCGTTACGGTATCAGCCTGACTAAGCGATACAGGCTCATTGGTGAGTCTGTATGCAAATGGCTGAGCAATAAATTCAAGAGGTATTTTATCGATTGTACGGGCTGCAAACTGCGGCACAATCGGCGATACAGTAACATCAAACCACCTGTCAGGACAGGTGGAAAGAACAAGTTTCCCTTGCCCGAACAAATTTGAGTAAATTATATCGGTGCAGGATTTGTCATTGTTAACTACCGTGACTGTTATTTCCTTTGTGCGGAAATATTTATTTTTTTGACGCAAGGGAACCGCTCTGTAAGGGATATTTGTATAAGTATATTCCTGCCCTGCCTGCGGAGGATATGGCATATCAGCACATATCAGCCCTAAGTCATTCCAGGAGTGGACCCCGTTAAATACAAAATATGCCATATGTTATTCCCCCTTTGCCGTGGATATGTTCTTTTCGACCTGTTTAATGCCTGAATAAATCGCCTTATAGTCAAGGGCTATTTCAATTTGATTTCCGCATATCTTATTCAAAATCTGACCCATAATGACAATTATGGCATCAAGTTTTTCATTAGTTTCGGCGTTTGTGTCGCCCATAATGGACTGTAAACGGTCAAGAGGAGCGATTATTTCAGGGTTTGTGTTTGCCCCTTGATATTCGCCGACGTTGACTATACTGCTCTGATATGCTATGCCGCCTTCTGCAAGCTGAGGAATTTCGGGGATTTTGGGGAAGGATACAGTACCGCCGCCCAGCCAGTCGGGGATAGAAATTTCTCCGAAACTGTCGGAAAGGGAATTGACCCCGCCTATCATATAATTTATACCGTCGATTATGGTGTTGACTATATTTTTAAGTGTGTCACCAATTCCGCCGAATATTGCATCAAAAATATCAACGATATTTTGCCAGGCAGCTTCCCAGTTACCGCTGAAAACATTGTCTATAAACTCTACAATGCTGGACATAGCATCTTTTGCACCCTCGATTAAGGGAGATAAATCCTCAATTGCAAGTGCTATGCCGTCTCGAATTGTGCCAGCCAGGACTTCGAGAACTGGTTTCAGAACGGTGTCAATAGTAGCTACTATGCCATATATCAGGCCGCTCAGAACAGGAAGCAAGGCATATATAATGTCTTCCACATATGGTAATAATTCCCCTATAACGTCCAATATCGGCTGAATTGCCTCTATCAGTATAGCCATAACAGGGGACAATTCATTTATTAAATCAACTATCAGGGGAAGAATGTCTGATACAAGCTGGGAAAGCATAGGAGAAATTGTGCTGATTAAATTAAGAATAACGGGCAGAATCATATCTATTATCTGAAATGCCACGGGTAAAAGCTGACTTATAAGGTCAATTATTACGGGTAAAATCGCAGTGATAAAATCGCTGAATGATGTTATCAAATCATTTACGAGCGGTATTGCATTGCTTAAAACATTATCAAAAATGTCTGAAATAATCGGTACAATCTGAAAAATCAAGCTTAAAAGTACGGGAAGTATGCTTCTTATTATCTTAATGAGTAGATTTGCTATTGTGTCGATAAGAGAATAAGGCAGATTTTGTATAAGTTTTTCGATAATATCGAGCAGTTCACCGCCTATCAATGACGCCATAGCACTCAGCATCCAAGATATATTTGATATGTATTCCCACAAGTCAGCTCCTGCACTCTCTATAAAGCCAAACAAAATATCAATAAATTCGGTGACATCCTCTATCAGAATGGGCAGAACATCATCAATAATCGGCATTAAGAACTCAATCACTGACTGTATAGCATTGCCTATGGGCTTAACATACCCTGATATATAGCTTATAATGTCGATTATGTAAGGCAGAATAAGCCCGATTATATCGAGGAGTGAGGGAAGTACGGTATCTGTAAGACCTGTAATAAAGGGAACAACCGCTGAAAGTATATCCGATGCCATTGGAGCGAGTTTATCAAGCGTCTCAAAGAGCGTAGGCAGTATGCTTTCAGCAATGCTCATAAGCTTTCCGCCTAACTCAGAAACAATTCCCGCTATAATCGGGATAAAATCCTCGACATATTGCAAAATATCAGGAAGCTTTTCCGAAATTAAGTCAACAAACTCTCTTACTGTGGGGAGCAGAGCATTTCCAAGCTCGATTTTGGTATCATCAATGAGAGTGGTCAGCCTCTGCATCTGATAGCCCATAGTGTTTGACATTGTTTCAAATGCTGTTTCTGTCGCTCCCGAACTTCCTTTCATAGCCTGCAAGTCCGCATCAAATACTTCAAGATTTGCTGACATAGCTTTTGCGGCTGCACCTGCCGAACTGCTGGACCATATATCACTAAAAGCCTGCCCTGTTTCTGCCGTATGCTTGTTTAAAATTGACATTATATCGCCGAGCGACTTTCCGCTTGCCATAAGCTCTGAAAATGATTTGCCCGTCTTTTCCCTCAAAATAATGTCAGTTTTAGAACCTGTTGTGCCAAGCTCCAGGAGCATTGCATTGATATTTGTAGTAGCTGCAGCTGTATTCATGCCGCCCGCCGTGAGCTGGGCATAAGCAGCACAGAGATTGTCAAGGTCCACGCCAACAGAATTTGCCGTAGGGATAACATTACCCATCGAAGAGGCAAGCTCATCAACGGAGGTTTTACCTAAGTTTTGGGTAGTTATCAGCTTGTCGGAAATATCTGTCATTTTCCCAGCTTCCAAGCCATAAGCATTTATGGCTGTTGTTACTACGTCAGTAGCCTTTGCAACGCTTGTAAATCCGCCTACTGCCAGCTTGTTCATTTGATTTACAAACTCAACAGCATCGGCCTGGTCAACACTTGCTGAAATAGCCGAGTATGTTGCCTCTGTAAGCTCTGAAAATGCTACGCCTGTTTCCTTTGACAGCTCCATAATATCATTGTAATATGCTGTCATATCTGTATCAGCTGTTAAGAGAGTCTGAGTTTTGGCAAAAGCTGTTTCAGCGTCCGAAGCAACCGTAATCATTTCTTTGCCTACTGAAATAGCAGCAGAACCAATCCCTGCCGCCCAGTCGCTCACGGCTGTAAGTCCTGTTTTAAAGCTTTCCCAAAGTTGGTTTGCTTCGGATTTTGTTTTTGATATAGATTTGTTAGCATCGTCATTATTTACAAAAATTGAACCAAACAACTTAAAAATTTCCAATGCCATCTATATCACTCCTTTTTTTGAATTTAATGCTGTCAAGGATATTCTCGACGCTGTCAAGAATTTCATCTGCTGATTTTTCTGTGTTTTTTTCAGGGCTTAAAATCTGATTTTTGAATTTAACAAAATCTGATTTTAAAAAACTGCCTGACTTAAAGTAAATATCAAGCAGTTTCTCGTCTATGGTGGTCTCTATTGCAGCAGTCGCTACGTCAATAGCCGTATCAACATCAAGTGACATAAAGTAGTCTATACTGCCCCCATATCGATGCAAAAGCAAGTCAATTACTTTTTCATCAAGCTGAGAGCTGAAGTAAAAACCTTCTTAATATCATTTTCCTGTATGATTTCTCTTATGATTTCGATAAAGTCATCTATTGCCATTTCTTCAATTTCATACACTTCAAAGCCTGAAATCCCTGCGATAAACTGATAAATTTCAAATTCCGCCTCTGGAACATTTTCAATTATTGAAAATATTATGTTAACTCCCAGTTTTTTGGCATCTTCTTCCGAATCTGACATATTTTCAAGAGTATCATTGATTTTAGCAGTATTTTGAGTTGCAAGTTCTTTGAGATTCAGCTTTTTTATTATTCGTGCAAGCTGGAAGCAGTCTTTAGCAGTGATTTTTCTCATACTGTATCTCCTTCCGCATCAGCCTCAGCTTCGAGGTCAGGGAGATAGATTGCGAAAGGCGGAGGTACAACGTCCTCGAGGTAGTCCGAGCCGTCATTATATCCGTAAAGTTCCAGCTCGACTTTACCCTGCGAGCCGTCAGAAACTTTATAGCTTAATCCGCTCTCATTAAGAGCATTAAAGAGCTGAATTATAATCGGCTCTTTACTTCCAAGTTTACAGCCTACCCAGGTAAGATTTTTTACATAGTCAGCGTCCGAAATAAAGCCGTTTGCAACGATTTTTGTGTATCCGTCCTTTGCAGACGTGTCCGCTGTTGCAAATCCTAAGCCACGTTTTATAGTTTCAACAGTAGTTTCAAGCAAGGTGGCTTTCATTGACACGTCCCATTTATCTATTGATACAAGCCCTCTTGCTCTGCCCTTTACGCCGTCCACCTGAATCTGTGATATAGTAGGTTTTGCCGTAAATTCTCCGCCGCCCTGGGTCGCACCAAGGCATCTGCCGTCTGCTTTGGCTGATGCGTATGTATCTTTTTCCACATCAAAATTTATGAAAAAAGCTCCTGCGTCCATTTGTATGTTTTCAGCGGTCTTTTCGTTAAAGCCTGTAAAAGTTTTAAGACTCCAGCCCATAAATCAACACTCCTTTTCAATAAAAATTAATTTGAATTTCTGTATACATTGCACAATATCAGAATTTTTATCACTTATACTCACTTTATCGTGGGAAGAATAAATTTTAAGAGTACCTTCTTCTCCTCGATAGTCCCAGTTATTGAGAGCTTTTTCGAGTTTATCAGTCAGTTCGTCCAAATTCTCGAAAGTTCGGCGGTCATAGGAATAAACCGTCAGAATATAATCCTGAAATCCCGTTCCTGTGCTTCCTGTTTCGTTGAGATTAAGCGAAATTCGAGGAAATTCGCACTCCTGCGGAATATTTCCGAAATATGCGTTGCTGCATAAGTCCTTAATTCGGCTTATGACAGCCCTTTTAACAAAATTAGTCTTCATCATTGCTTATAGTTTCCGTTTCATCGATACAGGACAGGTCAATTTCTGAAAGATACTGACTTTCAATCTGTATGATTGTTGCAATATTCTGTTCTACAGTATCGGACAAAGCCCCTATTTTAGGGGATTTATCCGTTCCAAGCTCCTGAAATATGCCGTACCAGCCGCCAGGCTTAAAGCCTACTTCAAGCGAGGGAGTTTCCTGTTTGGCTTTTACCCAATACTGGATATTTTTTGCAAGCCTGCCTGTACGTCGCTGTATTTTTTTACGGGTTTCCCTGCAAATATACTTCCCAACGTCACGCAGTGCACCTCTTATCAGCTCTTTAAGCGTATACATACAGCGGTCGGAATGGTCCTCAAAAGTAAAACCGTCCTTTTTGAACGTGGTATATTTAGGCATTGGCATCATAATCACCTGCCACTGAATTACAAACAAGCTTTATTTTATCTTTGTTCGACTTAATATCAGCCACTCTTATGACATTATACTTTTTGTCGCCGTATATGACGGTTTTTTCACCGTTATACTCAAATCTGTATATGACAAAAACAAGTTCAGGTTTAAGCCCGATAGTTCCGGCTTGATAAAACTCCGAAAGTCCCACGCTTTGCCTTTCGGCATAAATTTTGCGGACGCTTTCAGAGGTTTCAGGCTCTCCTATGTCGTTTGATGATACAGAATTATTACCGCAAAGCTCTATTAAAACATCACTCATTGTAATCACCGCACAATGCTAAGCTGTCTTTAAGCTTATCATAAGCTGTCTGAAATTTAACGCTGTCCTCATTGTTTCCGAAGTTTGCTTTGCAATAAAGCTTGATTGCCTGTCTGATGAGAGCGTCGTCTTCAGATATTATTTTAACTCCGCTTACTGATAAATCCAGCTTACAGCTTTCGATGAGAGGGAGGAGTTCGCCCTCATCGAAAGCATTTGAAGTAAGTCTGAGAGCTGTTTTTACCTCTTCAAGAGTTGTCATTATGTAGTTTCCTTAACCAGGAGGGCAAAAGCCTTTGTGGTGATGGGCTTTGAGTCATAAATTGTATATGCCATATAGTCAGTTTTACGGGGTCTGATGTTATCCTGGGTGTACAAAGCTATATCCTGCTGTTTGTTTCCGACATAGCCCTCTTTAAAGTTTCCGAAGAGCAGAGAGTCATCAGGCACGGCAGCTTCCTGCACCACCGTATAGCCAAACATTTTTCCGAGTGTCTGGCCGGTAGGGTCAGGAATAAAGATAGCTCTGCCGTTTTTATCAGTTATGTTCGACAGCACACGCCAGATAAATGTGTTGTTTGCATAAAATTTAGCATTTTTTGCATATGCAGATTTAACAAGACTTATCAGATAAGTAATGCTCTCATAAGTGACCTCTGAATCTTCTGCAACATTTAATACCTGAGGAGTGCCTACCTCTTTTTTGAGGGCTGTGATAACTCCGAGAGGCTGTGACTTAAAACCATCAGAATCAGAAGCAACGCCTAAGCCATTTAAATGTGCGGACGCCATTGCTTCCGACATTTTGCCCGCAATTTTACGTCTGAGCCAGGACTGGAAATCGGAAACAGCCATTTTCTGCATTTTCCAAGACACCGACACGGTCCTTGCAAGCTCATAGCCTGTGAGATGTAAAGTGCCGCCGCTTATGCTCTTTTCAGGGTCTGCAATAGTATCATCTTCGTCATAAAATTCCGCATTGCCTAAAAATTCTGCTGTCGGAATATCTAAGTCGCTAGGAACGGAAGTCATTGACACATCAGATAAAATAGGGTGTCCTTCTTCCGCCTCTGACCAAATTTTCTGCACCCACGTTGTAGGTACAAGATAGGTATTATTTTTGGTGTTAACATCACTTACAGAATTTGTCTGATTAAATACAGCCTGTTCCTCGCTGCTTAAAGCATTGCCCATCATAAATTTTGTAAAGGCTGTTTCATAATCTGCAGTTTTGTCGAGGGTTTCGGTTTTTCCGCTTGAAACAATACCCTTGAGTGCATTTTCCTGGGTGGCAATTGCATTGTCTGATAAAGCTGCAAGGTCTGCCTGCGCCTTGCTTTCAGCTTTATAGCTTTCGTCAAGGGCTTCGATTTGTGCCTTAATTGTTTCAAAGTCACTGATATTGCCGATTTTTACATTATCCTCGGCTTTGTCAAGCATCTCCTGACGCTGTTTTAAATATTCTTCTCTGGTCATAATTCTTCTCCTTTCATTTTTAGAAACTCGAGGCTTAAAAGAGCCTTTTGGCGTTTCTCTTGCATTTTAGCTATAAATTCTGCTGGTATCTGATTAAAGCTTGCTGAGAGCTTAACAGGTTGTGCGGAATCAGCCTGCACGGATACCTCAGATATTTTGTTTATCAGATTAAGCTCAAGTGCTTTTTGAGGACTTAGCCAGGTTTCAGCGTCCATCAGGTCATAAACCTCCTGTTCCGACATCCCCGACTTTTTTATGTAAGCCTGTGCAATAGTTTCAGACGCATTTTTTAAAACATCTGAACTATGCTGCATAACTCTGTAATCTCCACTGGCACTTGCAGAAACATTGTGTATCATCATCTGTGCGACAGGTGACATCTCACAATATCCAGCCATTGCGATTACCGAGGCCATAGACCCCGCAAAGCCCACGATGTGAATTTTAACATCAGGTATGCTTGCAAGTGCCGTGTAAATTTCTGCCCCTGCAAAAACATCACCGCCGCCGGAATTTATATATACATCAAGCGGCTCATCGGGAGAATGTGAATCAATCGCATTTTTTACTTTTTTGGGACAGCTGCAATCAATGCCCAGCCAGTCATAAACCCAGGCATCATCATCTGAAACAATGTCTCCTTTTATGTGCAAATCCATTTCATCACCTCTTTGCTTATAATTTGCCTGTGTCTTTACGTAGCAGCGGAGTATCTCCGCCCTCAACAGGTGCATAGTTAAACAACGCTCGCACCTCATTCGGAGTCAGAACCCCACGGTCAAGGTATTGCACTAATTCGAGCTTTGTTTTAATGCTTGCATACTCAAGACTGAAGCTTTCAAAAACTATACCGTTATTTTCCCTGTCTTTTCGGCTAAAGAGAGCCCTCGAATATTCGTTTGAGAAGTCTATTCCAATCGGTTCTATATTCTCTTCGTGGTAAGCATTACGTTCGTCTTCTGTGTACCTTGACTGTATAATTTTTTCATTTGTGCAAAAAATTGAATAAATTCTTTGTGTAGTTTTATCCATTTGTGCAGAGTTTGGCACATAATCGTCAGTTTTAATCTGAGTTGCGTCCATTTTACTATCAATGCCCGCAACACCAAATCCGCCGCTCTCCGTTGACAGGTAATTTTTCGAGAAATCAGCAGTTGCTTTTTTGATGTCTTCGGGTCGCATAGACGTTGTAAATTTAAGCAGCCATCTGATGACAGAGCTGTTTTTTATAGCGTCTATCATACCTTTGTCGGTTGTGCCGACCATCTGCATCAGCGGCTCTAATGCAGGGATTATAGGCGTGCCAAACAGCTCATTGTCATAATAATCAAGCCTGAGATGTATGATGTCGCTGTAGGGGAAAGTGTAGATTTTACCGTTGTTAAGGTTAAATCTTAAATATAGCCTGCCATTTTCATCATATAAAGCCTCTGCACTGCTCGAATTTATAGGATAAATGGCAATTGGGAAGCCATTTTCATCACGAATGACCAAGGCAAACGCATTTCTGTTTATAAACAGAGTTCTTGCCATTTTCTCCTGAAGCTGCTGCTGTGACATATAGGGATTTGGTTCTTTGAGTAAAATTTTTATGTAAGGGTCGGGGTTTACTTCAATTTCATCGCCCGTTGTGCGGATATGTTTGGGAACCATTTTGCCTACGGCCTTTGCCCCTGCATTTACGCAGCTTCTCACAATATCATTTTCATAAATTTTCCCGTTCCATACATAACACGAATTGTTTTCTGTAACCATTTTTACTATGTTTACAGCGTCGGGTTTACCGGTAAAAAAATTTCTAAAACGTTCTGCAAATTTCAAGCCATCACCCCCTTATATCAAACTCTCATATTCATCTTTTCGGTCTTCAAGCACCGTGTAAGCGTCAAGAAGAGAGGCAAAGCCGTCAATTCTCCTTGTAGCCTTGGAAGTTTTGCAGGGCTGAATATTGCCGTTTTTATCCTCATCATAGCTGACATTTGCAAAGCACCACTTGTCGACAGGGTTATTATTGTAAACAATCAGCTTGCTTTCAAGGTCTGCACCCAGATTTTTCATTGGGTTCGAGAGAGTTTTCTTGCCCTGATGCACGGGAACCATGATATTTCCGAAAGTGTCTCTCATTTCCTCGACCCAGTATGTCGCCGACCAGCTATCATACCCGACTAAATACGGATATATATCCAATTCGTCTTGAATCTCTTTAAACCACTCTGTCACATACTTTGCGTGCACCTTGTTTCCTGGGCAGGTGCGTATATAGCCCTGGTCAAGCCATAAATCATACGGGATTTTATCTTCCCTGACTCTCTTTTCTATCAGTTCTTCCGCTATCCAGTACATTGACAGCACATAGATATGAGAGTCGTTCGGGACCTTAAAAATCGCCTTTGCAGATGTAAGGTCAGTGGTACTTGAAAGGTCTGCACCGCCTATAAAATATCGCGGTTTAAGCTCCTTGACATCAAATGTCGCAGGATTGTTAAGCTGGTCAAAATTAAGCCACGCCTGACTTGATGTCTCAGGAATATTAAACTCCTTGCACACAAGGTTTCTCACGAGGCTCGGGTTTCTTTTCGCTTTTTCGACTTTGTCGGCAAGAGTGACAGCATTTTTGATTGTGCCAAGCCCTGGGTTTGCCTTTATCCAGCAATCAGGATTGACCCATTCCTTTCGGCTGTCCAGCTCATAGATAAAGAATATCGACCTTTCATCTTTATAACCGTTTTCGTCAAAATAGCCGTTAATTATTCGTGCAGCTTCGTCGTAAATGTCATCATAAATATCCTCACGGACGGTACCCGCCGTTGAAGTTATCACAATCAGAGGCTGTTCCCTTGCAGTTATGCCGTCCGTGATGATGTCATAAAGGGCTTTGCCGTTTTTCCATTGGTGGATTTCGTCCAGCAGAGCCCCGTGAACATTAAGACCGTCGAGAGTGTCCGAATCACTTGCAAGCGGCTTGAATACACTGTCATTAAAATCCGCATTAAGTTCAGCGACTAAGGGCTTTATTTTTTTAAGGAGTGCAGGCGATTTCTTGACCATTTTTTTGGCTTCAAGCCAGATAATTTTGGCTTGGTCCTTTTTGGTTGCAACGGCGTAAACTTCCGCACCCGGTTCACCGTCTGCCACCTGCAAATATAGTCCTATTCCGCTTGCAAGCAAGGATTTTCCGTTCTTCTTTCCGACTATAAGCCCTGCCCGTTGATATTTGCGTATTCCCTCAATGTTCACAAACCCGAAAATTGTGCAGAGTATAGCCTTTTCCCAGAGTTCGAGTTCTACGAGTTTTCCGCCCATTTTACCTTTTGAGTGGTGACAGAAATTCTCGAAAAATTCAAGGATATGGTTTGCCCTCGGCGTGGAGTAAAAGAACTCATCAGGATTATCCATATCATAAATGATTTTTTGGAAAGTCTTTTTGATTTTCTCACAGGCGTTTATCTCGCCGCTCTGAATTTTGTCGTTGTATTCCCGTATGGGGTTATAATCAGGAGGATATTTTTTAAATTTCATTTCTGCTGTAAACAAATTCTTCAAAGCCGTCCGACTGCTGCTCTGCCTTCTGCGACTTTGGGAGGAGGTCTGTCAGCTGCTTTATGATTTTTTGATAGCTGCCATTGAGAGAAACATATGTCGAAGCTGTCGGACGCTGTCGCTCATAAGGTTCCTGGTCTTTGCCTTGCTTAAAAGATTCAACCCAGCCGTTTGAGTTCAGTTCTGTTTCGAGGTCCTCGAGGGAGATTTTCATGAAGGCGGCTCTGCTTATAAGCGACTTGGCAGCCTCGTTTTTAGTGATGTCAACGCCGTTTTCCTTAAAGAATTTTTTAAGCCTGTTTTCTTCTTTTCTGATTCTTTTATCTGTTTCCGTCATCATTATCACCTCAATTAAGGGAGGGGGGCTATACAAGCCCCTGTGTATTTTTTGAAACTGCCCCCCTCGGTCCCTTCGGAAAAATTTTTGGTTCCCGAAATGGGGGGGGATTACAAGAACTTTATATTGCCGCTCTCATCAAAAATATATTTGTTTCCGTTGCAATCGTCGAAATGGTCAATCTTATTGTGGCAGTCATGGCACACATACATCAGCTGCTCATGGTTAAGGGAAACATCAGGGTCTGTGATGTTGTCCGCTGTCAGAGTCTGCTTATGATGCACAATGTATCCGACGTTCTGCCCGCACAGCTCACACATTCCGCCGTCAGTAGCCTGCCTTAACGCTATGTATGATTGTCTGCATTTAAGCCACTTTGCAGATTTATAAAATTTTCTTGAAAAATCTTTTGCCATGCTGCACCCTCTTAATGCTGATTCAGCCGCTTAAAACAAAAAAAGTTAAGCGGCTGAAGTGTGGAAGTAAAACATAAATTAAAGAGGTAATCTGTATAATTATATTTTACAATATTTTATTTTAAAGTCAATATGACAAACACTGACATTATATGACATACTATGACAATCACTCATAAAATTTTTGACAAAATTTCAACTCCTTTTTTGTGCAGTCTGTACACGCTACGTGTGGAAGCCCCCATCTTAATAGCAATCTCCTCAAATGTCATACCACTAAACCATTTGTATATCATAACTGCTGAAACTCTGCTATCACCAATGTTATTAAGTAAATTATATGAATTTTGTATATCATCATTAAGCTGCTTTAAGTCTGCGTTCATTATTTCAAATTCTTTTGATGTTTCAGCTAATTTTTCAATAGCTTCTTTTTTTTCGATTTCCCCTTGCACACAGCGAAGATACTCTTTCACCTGCTCTTCTGTCATTCTTTTTCACCTCTCAAATAACGCTTAGCCGTACGCACAATTTTAACGTCTGCTATCTCTTCAATGGCTTTATCCTTATTTACTCCGTCGTCAGCGGAAATAAGCTTACAAAGCACCTGCTGTAATTCGGAAAGTTCTTCGACGCATTTTGTAAGCTGATTGCGTTCTCCAAGCTTGTCAATTATTTCATTATAAAAATCATTCATTTTTCAACATCTCCTTTAATTCTTTCACAGTGTAAGCGTATGTATTCCACGCACGCAAAACGGCTTTATCTTTCGCCGTTGATACAGACGGGACGTTCTCGCCGCATATGCGGCACGGGCAAAATCTCTGGCGGAATTTTTCGCGCTGCCTGTCCATATCTCGCTGGTGGTATTTTGGGTGTGCAAAATGATACTTTTTTTGCATAATAGAGCGGTTTTTTATACTGCACTCAGGACTACAAGTGCAGTAGCGAGAATTTGGAGTTTCAAACTCTTTCCCACATATCCTACAATTCTTAACCACTATTTTTCGCTTCCTTTAAATTTCTCTGTAAACTGTCTATATACCACGGTGTCGCCCGTCATAAGGGAAATTGCCTTTACTGCAAGGTCTGCAATTTCGGGAATATCGTCCGACTTTGAAATTTCAGAGCGGAGAATATCGGATTTTTTGATATTTTCCTGATATTCTTTGTGCAGATTAAGATTATACTCCAATTCTGCTGATAATTCCCTGTATTCTTTCACGAGTTGCTGCTTTTTGACTTTACAATCAGCAATATCCATTCTGCCGCTTTTATACTCATTGTATAAACTACGCATTTTACAGCAATAGCCATAGTCAATAAGCGTCAGATTGTAACTGATAGCCTCTTCGGAGTTTGCTATACTATCGAGTTCTTTTAAATCCATTTTCATCACTCCTTAAAACGGCGGTTCTTCTAAATTTGACGTGCTTTGAGTATTTTGCCAGCCATAAACCTTGGGCGTCTGATACTCAGCCATAACAAGCCTTTTTGATGACGGACTGTAAATAAGCTTTACGGAATTTTTTTGAAGGATGAGCCTGCCTGTAAGACGGTTTTTTGTGATGATTATCTCATTGTCATAGCCTTTCTGGCTGTCCTGGTTTCTGGAGCAGACCATAACAACATCAACACGGTTTGTAATATCGGCAGAACCCGAAATATCGTCGTTCTGAAAGGCTGCTTTGCCCTGCGTTCCCGACTTTCGGGGGTGTGCTACCAGAACTATGCAGACATTGTATTTTCCTGCAATGGTCTTGAGAGTCTTGACAAATCCCGACTGTTTGCGGTAAAGGTCGGAGTTTGAATCATAGTCCATAGCCGTCATCAGATTGTCAATGCAGATAAAACGTGCATTCTTTCGGCATATTGTATTAACTATGACTTTTTCAAGTGCTGTCTCTTCGTCCTCCCCGATATGGCTGTTATCACAGATTAAAGCCCTGCCCCTGTACCATTCACAGATTTTTTTATCAATTTCTTTTGGAATACGATAATATGTATCACCTGCTGCTGATTTGCACTCCTGTAAATTTTCCGAGCCTGCAAGCTGCATATTCAGCCAGTTTTTAAACTGGTATGCAGGCAATTCTCCAGAATAAAACAGGCAGGTATATCCCTGATTCAGAGCCTCGCAGCCAAGCATTGACATAAGAGTTGACTTTCCGTGTCCACGCTCTCCCGTCAAAAGCACCACCTGCCCGAAGTAAAGACCGCCCAACGCTCTGTCAATGCTGGAAATTCCTGTTGCTATACGCTCCATATTGTAAATATCAATGCTTTCCACATCTGCAAGCTCCAGCACGGCATTTACAGGAGCTTCCTTTGCACTCTCCACGGCTTTTATAACAGCGTCCTTGCCGTATTTGCGTAAGATATCATTAGCGTCCTTTTCGCCGAGATAGTATTCCTGTGGTACAATTTTGATTTTTTTGTTTGGAAACTTGATGTTAAACTCCTCTGAAAGAGTGATTTTACCGTGTTCAAAATCCCCGAATACAACTATCTCATCAAATTTGCACACCCAGTCATAGCAATGCTCCACCCACGTAAAGCCCTTTGCACCTGTCGGAACACTCACAGCATTGCTTATTCCGCACTCCGAAACCGAAAGACTGTCAAGCTGTCCCTCGGTAACTATAAGCCTCCTGAAGTCCGTACACTGAGCCATACCAAACAGGATAGGCTTTGTGTTCTTCTCGCACCATTCTTTGTTTCCATATCCATTATATCGCGAATTTCGGTATTTTACAAACTGTAATATATTGTTTTCGTCAAAAAAAGGGAAAGCGATTATATCAGTATTTTGTGCCTGAGCGGTAATGCTGTATTTTCTTCCCGTAGCCTCGGAAATTCCCCTCGACTTTAAAAATTCTATGGCTCTGTCCCTTACTGTGATGGGGCTTTGTGGGAGCTTACGGTATTGCTTAACCTCCCCGAAATCGAGAGGATAGCCCATATCCCTGCAGAGCTCAACAAAATGTCCCTGCATACCACACGTAGACCGAAAGCACTTGAAAGTTCCTTTGTCAAGGTTTATTGAAAATGTATTTTTATCTCTGTGTTCACCGCCTTTGCAGTAGGGGCAGTACTTAAAAAAGAGTTCCCTGCCTTTTTCGTGGGTTTCTGCCCCTGCCGAATTTGCAAAACCATAAATATCAGATTGTTTGAGTTCGTAAGACATTTTTAAAAATCCTTTCTTGTAACCTCAAGGTTACAAATTTAAAATCTCCTGTCAGGTGGTACATACCCATAATCAATAGGTTCACTTTCCGAGGCGTGGGGGCTATTCTTTCTTTCTTCCATTATTTTATTCTTATATTGTGGGGATTTGCTGGGGACTTGCTGGGGATTTGCTGGGGACTTGCTGGGGACTTGCTGGGGACTCTCTTGGAATCTATCATAGTTAACCAGCGTAATTACGCTAAATTTTGAGTATGCTTTGCTGGTGATTTCGTGGGTATCTTTAAGATGTTTTAAGGCAGTCCTTACCATATCTTCAGTAAGACCCGTTTCTTTTGCAAGTTTCTTTCTGCCAGTCACCAGACTGCCCCTTGGGACGGCAATTCCTTTAAATCTGCCGTCCGCAAAATTTGCTTTAAGCAGCAGATGTATATAAACCACCTTGGTGGGGATGTCTGAATACCACTCCCATTCCGTCAGCTGACGGTATAATTTCACCCACCCTGAATCAGACATATTTTTCACTTCCTTTCCCTTTACGCCAGAATGTGACATTATTTGCACCAAACGGGGCATTTTATTTCCTGCAATCGTCTGTATGGCTCATAAAATGCCCGTGAGAGCGTTTTGGAGCTTAACTCACAAAATTATACCCCCAAAGCCTCCGAGCGATTGTAGGGGCATTAGAGAGCGTCTCAGAGGCATATTGAATTTTTTATATTTTTTTGGATTCTGAAAGCGGAAAAATTTTTTAAGTTTTAAAATCGCCTGTATGGCTCATAAAATGTCCGTGAGAGCGTTTTGGAGCTTAACTCACAAAATTATACCCCCAAAGCTTCCGAGCGATTGTAGGGGCATTAGAGAGCGTCTCAGAGGCATATTGAATTTTTTATATTTTTTTGGATTCTGAAAGCGGAAAAATTTTTTAAGTTTTAAAATCGCCTGTATGGCTCATAAAATGCCCGTGGTGACGTTTTAAAACAAAAAACTTAAAATTATACCCCTGCTTTGCAAATCGATTCTAGGGGCGTTTTAGAGCGTGTGAGGGGCATATTTAAAACGGGGGATTCTGCGGATAATTTTGATATGTGTTCTGATGAGGCGGCTGTGGTGCATTTGGATAGGGATTCTGTTGATAATTCTGATAATTTTGATATGTATTCTGCGGTGTGTTCTGCTGCTGGGTCTTATCAGGAAGAACAAAGTCAAAGCCGTCTACCCACACCTCAAATCCATAGTGCTGAACACCGTTTTTATCTGTGTAGTTGTTGTTGTGCAAAGAACCAAAGACTATAATCGGTTTGCCTTTGACAAAAAATTTTTTGATATTTTCGGCTGTCTTGCCCCAGGCTGTACAGGAAATAAAATCGGTCTGCTGACTGCCGTCCTGTTGTTTTGGTCTGCTTACAGCCACCGAGAAACGACAGTAAGCCTTGCCGCTTTGCGACGTTTGGAAATCGGGGTCAGCGGTGAGCCTGCCCATTAAAATTACCTTGTTCATTTTACAATAATCACCTTTACCTTTCCTTTTTTATTTTTGTGTTTCTTCTTGTGCTTCTTTTTGCCTTTGGTTTCGGGAATAACATCATCGGAAATATTTTCGGGCAGCTGCACTATACTGCTCACCGATACAGGCTGTTCTCTGAACAGTTCGGGGTTTAAGTCACGGTAATCAATGGGGCTGTCGATAACCTTGACAGACTTGCAATAGTCGCATTTACCGCACTTTACAGGCTCTGCTTCACCTGTTTTAATCTGCTGATAGTGCGGGGCGTGGAATTTAACACTTTCAAGGCATTCGTCAAGTCTTTCCTGCGGTATCGATATAATCGCAAGATTCGGCACTTTTTCCTTTGTCACGGCACAGATAAAAAATGGAAGTTTAACACCTGTTGACTGATATACAAGCTCCTGATAAATTGCCCCCTGAATATCATAGCCCCAAGCCTCGATAAATGACATCTTTCTGCCGTTTTTCCATATAGGTTCAAAATCCTTGATAACCTTTAGGTCCACGATACATTTTCCTGCGTGGTAGCTGTCAAGTTTTCCCTTAAATTCAATGCCTGCGATATTTCCCGTCACAACCGCCTGTTTTTCGCCGCTCATATATTTCATAAACAGCTCATCAGCCGTCACTCTTTTGATAATTTCGTCTGCCTGAACATATTCGGCTCTTAAAGTACCTTTCTGGGTAAATATTTCGGGGTGGGTCCCCTTGAATTTATCAAGAGTACCCTCAAACCAGGCGTCGACATAGGAACCGATAAGCAGAGCCTTTTCACTTTCCCTCTTAAATTCTCCTTTAACTTCCGCCAAAGCCATAGCTTCACAGTTCTGGAAGCTCTTAAACTGGCTCGCACTCATAAATTTGAGAGAATTTTCGCTTGAAAAATAATTGCTGTTGTTAATCATAATGGACTTTCAACCTTTCTATTATTGATATTATTCTGTGTTATGTCCTCGATTTCGCCCTCTACAGCCACGCCCATAAGCACGGCAGGGCAATAGATACGAGCGAAGAAACTACTTGCACGGTATCCAAGCATCTGGTCCGTCATACTAAACCACTTTGAATTTTTAGTCCAGCCCTCAGCCTTTGCCATAGCCATGGTTACACAAGTGCCCTGAATTTTAAGCCCGTCCGACACTCTCACAGCCTGTATAAAGCACCCTCTCTGGTCTGTTCCAGGTGCCCCGACATATACGGGCGTAACGTCCTTAAAGTTAGGGTGTGCCTGAATAAAGCTCATACACGCCGAACCGCTCCAGGACGGCTTGCCCTTAACTACATAAAGTGACTGCATAACCATCAGGGGTGACACACCCATTCTGCTTGCCATATCTATGGCAATCATACAGTCACTAGGACGGTTTTTGTAAGCGTCGGGAATAATTTCCGCTTTGCATAATACCGTTGCCAATTTATAGGCATCTCGCATATCCTTAATAATGTTTCCGCTGCTGCATATGGCATTATCAGCAACCTCGGTTTTCAATTCGCTTATGTTTGCCAGTTCATTCATTACAATCACTCCTTGTTAAATTTTCGATTTTAAGTTTAAATTCCTCAAAATCTTCTGGACGAAGAAATAGCCCTATACCACCTGCTTTCCGAATCTTATCGATGTTGTATTTTTGCAGTTCGGAGGCTTTACCTATTGGGGTTTTGAGTTCCAGTGCCAAAAAATGCCCATTTATGCAGCCCATTAAGTCAGGCATTCCCGACCTGTTATAAATCCCGCCGCCCCAGTACTTAAACCAGAATGCCCCTTGACTTGTCAAAAATTTTTCAACCTTCTCCTGGAAAAGCGTTTCTTCTTTTTTTGCCATCCTCAAACTCCTTTTCAAAAAGCTTGTCCGTGTAGTCACGGCGGAGCTTTAAGGTGCTGTAAATATGCTCTTCAATTGAGTTTTTGCACACCATATAGTAATAAAAACACGGTTTTTCCTGCCCTAAGCGGTGAGTTCGCTTTTTTGACTGTTCAAATAGCTCTGATGAGAGTGGAGGCGAGAAGTATACAATCTTGTTAGCTTTTTGGAGATTAATCCCCATTGCCCCCGCCTGATACTGTATCAAAGTTACGGAATTTTCGGCATTTTCAAAGGCTTTGAGGTCTTTATTATGGCCATTAACCACGGAAACGGGGCGGTCATTATCTTTGCATATTTCAAGCAATCCATTAAGTTCACTGCTAAAATTATAAAATACAATCAATCTGTCGTCGGTGGATTGAAGTAAATCGTCAAACGCTTTAAGTTTTTGGGGATTATATGCCCCGCAGAGCTGTCTTGCATAGAGCATACGCTTTAGCGTAGTGTCCCCGACAAATTCTATCTCTGCGTCGATTAACAGGCGATTTTTCAGGAATGTTTTGTAGTCTTTTGTTACCGGAACAGATATGCAGCTGTCGATTTGTGCAGGCAGGTCAAACACTTCCTCTGTTTTCATAAAAACCGACCCGAATTTTCTTAAATTGTCCTTTAAATCGTCAATATTTTTGTATCCGTCAATCACTTTGACGGGATAATTCCCGCTGAAAAGCTGTTCGTGGTAGTTTATGTATCTGTTATAATAATCATTTTTTGCGATGTCCCAGCCAAGGAGCTTGCACTGTGACAGCAGCTTCTCATACTTCCCGCCGCAGGGCGTGCCACTCAGAAGGATAACATTATCGGCTTTGAGTTTAAGGACCATTTTGGTACGCTTTGCCGTGTCGTTTTGAATCAGGGAGCTCTCATCAAGCATAAGAGTAAAATTTTTGAGATTGAGAAGCTCGGGGCGTCTGATAAGCAAGTCATAGTTGATAATACCAACAGTAAAATCTTTGTGATGTGTCGTATAAAACGGCAAATCCAGCTCTTTTTTTGATGTCAGGTCTACGGTTACATATTTGGGGTAATAAGTTCGGAAATGCTGCACCCAGTCATTAACCTTCGATTTCTGACACACAACAAGATTAACTATTGCCCCAAGCTGCTTCATTTTTTCAGAGCCGACAAAGGTTTTTCCGAGCCCCATATCAAGATAATATGCACATCTGTTAAAACCTTTGGTCATCTTGAGAGCGTCTTTTTGATGTTTGTAAAGTTCCAATCAATCACCTCCTTTCAATTCATCGTCCATTCCCTTAAAAAACAGGGCTGATTTTTCCCTGAAAAATTCAATGTTTTTGCTGTTTACCGCAGCTTCCATTTTGATTTTTTCCTTGTAGTCCATCATTAACCTCCCTTTCCTGGAAATACGGGCAGACTGTAATTTTGCTTGTGTAGTGCCTGCACAGACAGCCATAAATGCTATCGGAATAGGCTTTGCAGTCTTTGCAGGATATGCCGCCGCAGTGGCGGCATTTGCAGAAGTCGCAGAGATTGTTCATTAAAAATCACCTCAGGCACTCTTTTGGGAAATAAACTTGTTAATGAAGTACTGCTGACCTTTACCCGTAACCTTTGGGGTCTTGTTGATTGAGGTGTGACCGTCAGAATGAGTAACAACAGTTTCTTTAACTTCAAACAGTCCCATTTCCATAGCCCGCTGTGTCGGTGAGTTGTAGTCGGAGCCTTTGCGGCTGATAAGGTAGCCGTTTTCACGGAGCCAGCTGAAAAGCCTGTTAGCCCCGATGTCAATGCCATTTTGTTTAAGGATTTTGGCAAGGTCTCCGACAAGAATTGAGGTTTTGCTTACTGAAACAGCGTCCGCAAAGATAACTTTCGGCTTGTCAGCTTCAATTTTTGTTTCAAGCTGGCGGTTCTTCTCCTGTTCTGTTTTGAGATTGGTAGCAAGCTGAATAAGGAAGTCGGGAGAAGTGAGAGCCTGCTGAAGTGCATCGGCTGTCATATATGCTCGGTGCTTGCGGATAGAGGGGAGAACCTCAGAAGTAACCCAGTGCTTGAATTTCTTAGCGGTGGGGAGCTTGCTCGAAAGAATGAGGCTGTAAAGTCCGCTTTCGTTGATGACTATCTGATTTGGATTTCCTTTTCCATCGCGAATCGCGATGGTATTCTTATCGTCGTCGTCAACGTGCTTCTTTAACGCATCGGCAGTATTTTTGTATCCGAGAATTTCGGCAACGTCTTTGCCTACGAAATAAGGCTCGCCGTTAATTTCGAGTGTGCGGATTTCGCCGAACTCCGCATTGTTAAAAACTTTGATTTCGTTCATTATTGTTTTTACTCCTTATTGTTTTTATTGATGTTCTGCACTTGATAGATGTTGAGGAACAGCATAGACACAAGTTCGAGAATTGCCATTGCAATGTGCTGAGCACCAACATCAAGTGAGTTGTAAGCTTCAACTGCGGAATTAATATCCGTGTTTCTTATTTTAGTGTTTTTCATAAAACTCCACCTTTCAATTTATTTAGCAATCAACTGTTTTTGTGTTTGCTATGGTTATAGTATACACTCTTTTTTGTGAGTATGTCAATATACAGCGCACACAAAAAGTGGATAAAATTTTAGTGCATTTTACACAAAAAGAGAGTAATTTGTCGGAAAGTATTGACTTTTAAACACATTTTGTGTATAATATGCTATAAGGAGGTGATATAATGCTAAAGGATACTCTTAAGGAATTGCGAGAGAGCAAGCATTTAACAAAAAAACAAGTTGCTTTAGGTATTGGAATAACCGAGAGAGCGTACATAGCTTATGAGTACGGGGAACGTGACGTAAGCACTGATACACTTGTAAAAATAGCAAAATTCTACAATGTATCAACAGACTATCTTCTCGGACTGGAACCACAGAAAAATCCGCTTGCTGATTTAGAAATTGATTTTAACAAATCTGTTGACAGTGACAAATTTATCGAACTTTATTCGGGACTCCCCGAACTTGCAAAACAGATTTTTGTTGAAATTATGGCAAAGCTCTCACAAGCAATACAGCCGAACACAATCAGAACAAAAACCACATATATCTGCGGAGAGCTGGAAGACAGACAGAAAGCTGAAGCAGACGAAGCAAAAGACGCAGGCTAATAAAATTTACAACTTACAATTAATCACCCAAAAGGCTGTTAAACCGCCCCCCCCTCTGTTCATTCGGAGGGGAATTTTTTATATTTTTTGAAAAACTATTTACATTTACAGAATAATATGTTATAATTTGCCTGAAAATATAAATTATGGAGGTAAAAAAATGAATAAGAAGGGAATATTTAAAATCGTATTGTGGGTATTATGTGCTTTCTTTGCACTTGACGGAATAGGTATGATTACAAAATTCAGACTGATTTCCGCTTTGCTTTGCCTAATTCTCGCTTTTTTCCTTTGCCCGAAAGCGTCGGATATACTCTACAAGCTCACTAACAAGAGGATGTCAAAAACGCTTCAGACTGTGATGGCGGTGGTGATGTTTATTATAACACCAAGCATAGTGGGTGCAGGGTCGAAGAACGACGAACCAGAACAGCCCGTTGACAGCGTGCAGGAAATCACAGAAACTGCAGCCGAAACCACAACCGAACCAGAAGAAACCACCACTACGGCAGCTGAAACTACTACCGAAGTCACAACAACTACCACTGCTGCTGAAACTACAACGGCGGAAGAAACCACAACAGAAGAAATTACTACTACTGAAGCAGCGGAAAATGTTAATTTTTCGACGGATTCCGTTTGTTCGATGCTTAAATCTACATTAAAAGATAACTTTGAGGATGCGGATGTATATTATGACGAATCATCAGACTGTTACTTTTGCACGATTTACCAGCAAGGGCTCAATGCAGGCTGTGAATCAGTCCTTATGGGAATATCATCACGCTCTGAATGGGATAGTGTAGTTAACTCTATGCAAAGCTTATGTAATACAATGCTTAACACTGTCGAGAAATTAGGAACACCATCTCAGGTAAGCTTGTTTGTAGTAGACCCGTTAACTCCTGACAATGCAATGATTTGGGTTTTAAACGGTGTGGTAATGTCAGACGCAGTTAAAAAAGCCTCTGAACAAAACTAATTCCCTCGGAAATTTCAATAAAAAATTCTCCCTCTGAAAGAGGGAGTTTTTTATATATTGCAGATATGCCCTTAATTTTAACTGTAAGCCCCCCTCTGTGGCGTTTTGGAGCTTTAATTGTAAAATTATACCCCTAAGAACAAAAACGTCTGTAAGGGTCGTTTTTTGAGGATATATGACGGTATCTGTTTTCGCTTTGAAAAAGTGATTTTTTGCTGAAATTTTTTATCAATCAAATCAATCAATTAATCATACTACTTAAAAGGAATTTTTTTTAATTAAGAGAAAAAAATTAAAAAATTTATGCGGAGCATCAATCAATCTTGATTAATTCTTGA
>JBJERA010000213.1:0-5922 GCA_051882035.1 Hominimerdicola sp. | reverse complement strand
AGCTGTTCGGGACGGAGGATAAGATGGCCCTCGGAAATTGTGAACTGTCTTACTCGGATAAGACCGTGCATCTCACCGCTGTCCTCGTTTCTAAAAAGCGTAGAAGTTTCTGTTAATCTCATTGGCAAATCTCTGTAAGAACGCTGTCTGTTAAGGAATACCTGATACTGGAAAGGACAAGTCATTGGACGAAGGGCAAAGCACTCTTTTTCCTCATCATATGGGTCACCCAGAATAAACATTCCGTCAAGATAGTGGTCCCAGTGACCTGAGATCTTGTAAAATTCTCTCTTTGCAAAAAGAGGAGTTTTTGTAAGCAGACAGCCTCTTGCCTGCTCAGTATCTTCAACCCATCTCTGCAAAGTCTGAATAACTCTTGCACCCTTTGGAAGAAGAACAGGAAGTCCCTGACCGATATAGTCAACAGTTGTGAAATATTCAAGTTCACGTCCGATTTTATTGTGGTCACGGAGTTTTGCCTCCTCCATAGCTTTCAGATGTTCTTCAAGCTGAGATGCCTTTGGATAAGCTGTTCCATATACTCTGCAAAGCTGTTTGCCGTCCTCTGCCTTGCCCCAGTATGCACCTGTGCAGGAAAGAAGCTTTACAGCCTTGATCGGAGCAACGCTCATAAGGTGAGGACCTGCGCAAAGGTCTACGAAATCGCCCTGCTTATAGAATGAAAGCTTTTCGCCCTTGTCATCATGCTTGTGGATAAGCTCAACCTTGTAATCCTCGTTCTTCTCAGACATAAGCTTAACAGCCTCGTCAACAGGCAATTCAAAACGTTCAAGAGCATAGCCCTCTTTTGCAAGCTTTTTCATTTCAGCCTGAATTTTATCAAGGTCAGCAGGAGCAAAAGGCTTTTTCACTTCAAAATCGTAATAAAAGCCAGTTTCCGTAGCAGGACCTCTTGCAAGCTTTGCCTCAGGATAAAGATTTTTTACTGCCTGAGCAAGAAGGTGCGATGCAGTATGCCAGAAAGTTTCCTTACCCGACTTTGTATCAAATGTAAGAACCTCAAATTGACAGTCGTGGTCAACAACTGTTCTCATATCGAAAACCTGACCGTCAAGCTTTACGCAGCAAGCAGCCTTGTAAAGTCCCATGCCTATATTCTTAATAATTTCAGACGCAGGCATTGCGTTTTCAATTTCACGGACAGAGCCGTCTTTTAAAGTTAATTTTATCATTTTTTATTCCTCCATAAAATATGTTCTTATTATAAAAAAGTACTCGTAGCCCTATACTGCTGATAAACCATATACGCCCAAACAACAAGCAAAACTACGCTTATAAGGCTGGTTATATCGTTAAGTATATTTCTGACTTTTTTTCCGATAAGCACTGTATTACTGCCGTCTTTTGTCCTGACAGTAACCAGCTGAGTAAAAAAGGTGCTGAACCAGAAAGCAATTATCCATATGGGAAGAAAAAGCAGAAATCCAAATCTATGAGTAATTTTAGTTTCCCACGAAAGATATGAAATATATCCGCAGACTCCGTATGACAAAAGACAAACGGTATAGCAAATGATTGCCAAAATTTTTCTGACTCTCATAGTACAATCAGCCCCCTTTCAAAAACAAAAAATCCCATAGGAAATAAATCCTATGGGACGTAATAAACGTGGTTCCACCCAAATTCATGCATGACAAAGCCAATGCAACTCATTTTAGTCTTTAACGCAGACTTACGGCGTGTATTAATACGCACTCCGAGGCGGTATCCGCAACGCTTTGCCCTATATCGGTTTCAGCCCATGCCGATATTCTCTGTAAAAACAAGTCCTGCTCTGCGGCTTCCTCATCACAATTTTAAAATATTCTTTTTTATAATTGTAGCACTATCTCAACAACTTGTCAAGAGAAAATAATTCATAATTAAGGCCCCAAAGTTATAATTTATCAAATCCCATAACCCGTTAATTGTTACTGTAAGTCTCCTCTGTTGAATTCGGAGAGTTGAAGGTCAGGGTTCTTTTCCAAAGCCCAACGGATATTCCATTCGCTTGTAAATAAAAGCAGGTAGTTATCCCTGAAATCCTTAACAAGCTTGGTGTCGCTTGAAAGCTTCAAAGTTTTCGGGTCAAGGTCCTTGTTGTCTATCCATCTTATATAGGAGTAGGAAAGCCCCTCTTTCAGCAAGTCTACGTTGTATTCATTCTTCATTCGGTACTCGAAAACTTCCTGTTGAAGTACGCCTACTACGCCGACGATTACTTCCTCCATACCTGTATCAGGCTCGTGGAAAATCTGAATTGCACCCTCCTGAGCAATCTGAGTAGTACCCTTTACAAACTGTTTTCTTTTCAGTGTTTCCTTTGGTCTTACCCTCATGAAATGTTCCGGAGCAAAGGTAGGAATAGGCTCAAATTCAAACTTTTTCTTAGGAGAGCATATGGTATCACCTATGGAGAAAATTCCGGGGTCGAATACACCGATAATATCGCCTGCATAAGCCTCGTCAATAATTTCACGCTCCTGAGCCATAATCTGCTGAGGCTGTGAAAGACGCATTTTTTTATTGCCCTGAACGTGAAGAACTTCCATTTCCTTATCAAATTTACCCGAACAAATACGCAGGAATGTTATTCTGTCACGGTGAGCCTTGTTCATGTTTGCCTGAATTTTAAATACAAATGCAGAGAAATTCTCGTCAAACGGGTCAATTACGCCCTGAGAAGAATTTCTTGCCAACGGAGAAGTTGACATTTCAAGGAAGTTTTCAAGGAACGGTTCAACTCCGAAATTCGTCAATGCAGAACCAAAAAACACTGGGGAAAGCTTACCTCTGTGAACTGCGTCAAGGTCAAATTCCTCGCTTGCTCCGTCCAGAAGTTCGATATCCTCCAAAATCTGCTCACGGTTATTGCTGCCGATAAGCTCTTCAAGGCTTGGGTCTGAAAGGTCAACCTCCGTTGCGGCAACCTGATGCGCTCCGCCCGTTGCGGCAAATGAAATAATATGCTTTTTATGACGGTCGTAAACTCCCCTGAAATCCTTTCCCGAACTGATAGGCCAGTTTACCGGATAGGTAGGAATACCCAGCTCATTTTCAATTTCTTCAAGCAAATCAAAAGGATTTCTCGACTCTCTGTCCATTTTGTTGATAAATGTGAAAATCGGAATATTTCTCATTGCACAGACTTTGAAAAGCTTTCTTGTCTGATTTTCAACACCTTTTGAGGCGTCAATAACCATTACTGCTGAGTCAGCCGCCATAAGAGTACGGTAGGTATCCTCGGAAAAGTCCTGATGTCCCGGTGTATCAAGAATATTTATACAATAATTTTTATACTGAAACTGCATTACAGATGATGTAACAGAAATACCTCTCTGCTTTTCAATTTCCATCCAGTCGGAAACAGCGTGTCTGGCGTTTTTCTTGCCCTTAACTGCACCTGCCTGAGCTATTGCTCCTCCGTAAAGCAGGAATTTCTCGGTAAGAGTTGTTTTACCTGCGTCAGGGTGAGAAATTATAGCAAACGTTCTTCGTCTTTTGATTTCATCTTCAAATTTTCCCAAATCTATTCCTCCATAAAATAACTTTACAAATAAACATACGCAAATAGTATAACACATTTTTTCTTATTTTGCAACGGGAAAAATTGATTTATCTAAGTTTTTTATTGATTTACACAAAAGAAAAAGGCGGTCAGAAACCGCCCCTGCAAAATATTTAAGGCAATACCGCACAACTACTGTGTATGGTGTTGCCTTAATATAACGTTATATCTCCGCAAAAGCCTCTTTTATAGACCTTACACCCACGATTTTCATGGAATATTTGTCGGTTCGTATGCCTTTAAGCGAATGGGCAGGAATAATACATTTTTCAAAGCCCATTCGTTCAGCCTCCGCAATTCGCTGTTCTGCATGAGAAATGTTTCTTAGCTCTCCCCCTAGTCCGATTTCCCCGAAAGCTATTACTTTGTCGCCAACGATTTTATCTGTAAGGCTTGAATACAATGCAAGTGCAACAGACAAGTCTGCGGCGGTATCATCAAGCTTTAACCCACCCACAATGTTGATATAAACGTCAAGCCCTCCGAAGAAATATCCAAGCCGTTTTTCCATTACCGCAATTATTATTGCCATTCGATAAAAGTCAAATCCGGTGGCCGTTCTGCGTGGAGCGGAAAATGCACTTTTGCTCACAAGAGCTTGAATTTCCGCCATAATCGGTCTTGTCCCCTCCATGATGCAGGCAACACAACTGCCTGAAACATTAGTAGGTCTGCCCTCCAACAGCATCATTGACGGATTTTCAACTTCAAGCAGTCCGCTGTCCGCCATTTCAAAAACGCCTATTTCATTAGTTGAACCGAAACGGTTTTTTACTGCTCTCAAAATTCTGTATGACAAATTCCTCTGTCCCTCAAAATACAGCACACAGTCAACAATATGCTCCATGACCTTAGGACCTGCTATTGCACCGTCCTTATTTACATGACCCACTATGAAAATAGGAATTTCTTCCGATTTCGCCGTTCTCATAAACAGATTTGTACATTCCCTCACCTGAGTAATAGAACCCTGAGATGAAGAAATTTCTGCAATATTCATGGTCTGTATTGAGTCGATAATTACAATTTCAGGCTTTTCTTTTACAATAGCATTGCAAATCTGTTCGCAGTCATTTTCCGCAAGAAGATATAAATTCTCGCTGTCAACTCCAAGACGGTTGGCTCTCAGCTTGATTTGTCTTATAGACTCCTCTCCCGATACATACAAAATCGTATGGTCATCGCCCATGTACTGACAAATCTGCAACAGCATAGTTGACTTGCCTATGCCCGGTTCTCCGCCCAGCAGAACCAACGCACCCTTTACAAGACCGCCTCCCAAAACTCTATCAAGCTCTTTAAGTCCTGTGTTGTAGCGTGTTTCGCTGTAACTTGCGTCAACGTCCTCAATATTTACAATAGCGTCGGAAATATCCTTAACGGCGGATTTTGACTTTGAAGAACTTTTTACAGCAATCTGCACCTCTTCAAGAGTGTTCCACTCTCCACAGGAGGGACATTTTCCGTTCCATTTGCTTGATTCATATCCGCACTCAGTGCATACATAACAGTTTTTTACTTTTGCCATGTTTAACCTCCGCCATAATGTAAATCGTTGCCTTAATGATATCATAAATAATCAGCAGTGTCAATCAAAAGCGAGCGTGTTTACAACAAATAGTAAGTTCAATTAACTTTTTCTATTAAAGACAATTCTTCTTTTACATCTTTTGAAAATTGAATAAGTTCTTTTTCGGGTATGACATTTTTCAACGAATCTATATAGTATTCAATCTTTTCCAAAACATTGTTTTTTATTATAAGATTATTATAATCTTCAATAAAGCATTCATATTTTTTATATGTTTTTGAAAGAAATAATTTTTGATATTCATCTGGATATATTCCCATTGCTTCGTGACCAGTAAACGGGTCTATAATCTTTGGTGTATAGCAGATATTCCACGGCGCTTCAAATAAAAAAATATTTTTTGTATGGCCCCATATGTGTGAAATCTGATAATTGAAAATGTCTTTATTCTTTTTTAATTCGGTTATTTTTTGAATAAGTCTTGTTGGGGCAAAATTATTACTTGGGTCTTTCTTCACAGAATAATTTTCAAAAATGGTTGCATAAAAATCTTTATATAATTGTGTACCATGTGCATCTCTACCATATCCACGAATATAAACTGTTTCATTATTAAAAATTCTTCTTTTCAAATCTTCCCATTCAATATGTACTTTTGAAATTGGTGGAAATATAGTTGCGGATATTCCCCATTCGTAAAATTGTTCTTTACTGATATTAAAATAATTGAAAAACTCGCTATATGAATCCATTATAAATCAACTCTTTATTATTGATAATCCAACTAAACCTTGCCAGTTTTGGCAAGGTGATACCCCAATTT
>JBJERA010000212.1:0-5950 GCA_051882035.1 Hominimerdicola sp. | reverse complement strand
CAGCACATTAACAGCATTCGGCGTAAAGTCATTCTGCGTAAGACGACAAGGCGTGCCCTTTCCTATGCTGTGATACATTATATTTTCAATTTCCGAAACAGTAATTCCATGCTTTAAAAGCACTGCTGCGGCAGCACAGTTCTCCATGCAGGCAGCCGATAACAGCAAATGCTCAGTACCAATATATGTGTGTCCCCACTTTCCTGCAAGAGTTACCGAGTTTCTGATAAGCTCCTTGCCTTTTTTAGTAAATCGATCGATATCAAAGCTCTGATACCCCACATTCATCACACCTTTCTAAGACAAAAGTTTAAGGCAACACCTTACAACTACCGACTAACGGCTTTGTGTACGTCTGACTTGCCAATTTTCTGCGGTATAGCCTTAAAGTAATTTAAGTCTTGACAGCAATATAAAAATTATTCGCTTTTACATTGTATGCACAGGACAAATTCAGCTTGCAAAAAAGGTGTAACACATTTTCTGTTTTATCATAAACTGTATTATAAAGCAAAACACGACGCTCGCAACGAGCAGTCAGCTTTATAAAATTCTTACTATAAAGGAGATTTTCTTATGAACAACTGTGGATTTGGCGGATGCTGGTGGATCATTATTCTTATTCTCATCTTCTGTTGCTGCGGCAACGGCGGTTGGGGCAACTGTGGCAACGGATGTGAAAACAACTGTGGCTGTGGCTGCTAATAGCTGATTACAGTATAAAAAGTCGGGCGGAAATATCCGTCCGACTTTTCTTTTTTATAGAATGTCAACTGTAAGTTCATCGTCCTTTGCGCCAATTCCGATAGCAGACACTCCGCCCTCTCCCTTGTCAATAATAAGAGCGGCAACCTTATCCTCAACCTCGTTGCGGATAACTCGTCTTATATCTCTTGCGCCAAGTCTTTGATTGTATGCTTTCTTAGCAATCAGTTTCAGAGCCTCGTCAGAATATCTTACAGTAATATTCTTCTCTTCAAGAGGCGGCTTCATTTCGTCAAGCATCAAGCCCGCAATTTCGGCGTAATTTTCCTCTGTAAGCTTGTTGAATACAACAATTTCGTCAACTCTGCCCAAAAATTCAGGTCTTAAAAACTCTCTCAAAGCCTTCATTGCCTTGTCATGAGCAATTTCATCATCGGTCTTGTTAAAGCCCACACCTGTATCTTTATCGGAAGAGCCTGCATTTGAAGTCATAACGATTACCGTATTCTCAAATGAAACATTTCTTCCCTGGGAATCATTGATCTTACCCTCGTCAAGAATTTGCAAAAGAATATTCATAACGTCAGGATGAGCCTTTTCAATCTCGTCAAAGAGAACAACAGAATAAGGTCTGCGGCGAACCTTTTCGGTAAGCTGACCTGCCTCGTCAAAACCTACATATCCCGGAGGCGAACCTATAAGCTTCGATACCGAGTGTTTCTCCATGAACTCGGACATATCAACTCTAATAATCGGCTCAGTAGAGTCAAAAAGCTCCTCGCCCAGAACCTTGACAAGCTCTGTCTTACCAACACCTGTCGGGCCTACAAAAATGAACGACGCAGGTCTACGGCGCTTTGAAAGCTGTACTCTTGTACGCTTGATAGCTTTTGCAACCTTTTCAATAGCCTGCTCCTGACCGATGACTTTACTTGAAAGCCTATCCTGCAAATTTCTGATTTTCTCATACTCGGAAGTAGAAATTTTGTTTGCAGGAATAGCCGTCCAAAGCTCGATTACCTTGCATAAATCATCGTCGGTAACATAAACGTTGGCAATAACTTCCTCAACCTCTTTAAGTCTATTCTGAATACGAAGTATTTCTCCTTTTTCAATGGCAATAATCTCATAATCAGGATTTTCAGTTGCTTCATAATCATCAACAAGCTTTTCGTGAGTTTTCAGGTCTTTATTAAGCGTGTCGAACTCTTCAAGTTCCTTAGTACGGATACTTGTGCAAGCGCAAGCCTCGTCAAGCAAATCTATCGCCTTGTCAGGCAAAAACCTGTCATTAATGTATCTTTCAGACAAAACAGCACACTGTTTCAGCACCGAATCGTCAATTTTCACTCTATGATAATTCTCATAATACTGCTTAATTCCTTTCAGAACAGTAACCGTATCCTCAACAGTCGGCTCAGTTACCGTTACAGGCTGGAAACGTCTTTCAAGAGCGGAATCCTTTTCAATATACTTGCGGTACTCTTTGAAAGTTGTTGCACCGATTACCTGAATTTCGCCTCTTGAAAGCGATGGCTTCAAAATATTCGCCGCATTCATTGTTCCCTCTGAGTCGCCTGTTCCCACAAGAGTATGCACCTCGTCAATAAACAGAATAATATTGCCCTGCTCCTTGACCTCCTGAACAAGCCCCTTGCATCGGCTTTCAAACTGACCCCTGAACTGAGTTCCGGCAACAAGAGCCGTCAAATCAAGGAGATAAAGCTCCTTATCTTTCAAATGGAAAGGCACATCTCCTGAAACAATTTTCTGAGCTATACCTTCGGCAATAGCAGTTTTACCAACACCCGGTTCACCGATAAGGCAAGGATTATTTTTCTGACGTCTTGACAGAATGTGAATAACTCTGGAAATTTCCTTATCTCGTCCTATTATATTATCAAGCTTGCACTCTCTTGCCTTTTCAGTAAGATTAGTACAGTAATTAGTAAGAAATTTAAGCTTTTTCTTCTTAGCGTCTGTGTCTTTTTTGTCCTTGACCTTGGTATCAGCATTTTCATTCTTTCCGCCTGTAAGACTGCTTAAAAAGTCACCGCTGTTTCCTCCAAACAAATTGCTCAGAAAATTTGGCATTGTACCACTTCCGCCCGGCTCAAAATCGTTGCCGTCTGTAAGCTCCATAAGCTGTTCGCTCATAGCCTGCAAATCGTCCTCCGAAATACCCATTTGCTTCATATAATCGTCAACCTGCGAAATGCCCAGTTCCTTTGCACACACAAGGCACAAGCCCTCGTTGTGCTTCTCTTCGGGATTTTTTACGTTCATCTGTGAAATAAACACCACCGCAGGACGCTTTTTGCATCTTGAACACATCATCATAAATTAAATCTCCTCTCTTTTTGTTATTTATAGAAAAAATCGAAAAAATACTTGAATAAATATGAATTTTCTGCATTTGCAGAATTAATAAGCTCCATTCTGTTTTCGGTTCCATTGACAACCATGCAGTACAAAAAAGCAATCAGCGAAACATACAACGCACCTTTACAAAGACCAAGTACCAATCCGCCGAAATGATTCGCCGCCGAAACCACAGGCATTTTTTTGAAGACACCGGAAATCAGAATAATAAGCTCTATCAGCAAGGTCATTACAGCAAAACATAATCCAAACAAAAATACTTTAAGCACTTCAATAATCGGTGGAGCAAAGATCTTTCTTTCAAGATATGAAGCTCGCTCATAATTATCATCAGAGGCAAGAACCGAAATCGCCTCATCTATTGAATCTTCGGTAATCTTTATTTTTTGGGAAATTATGCTTTCACCTGATAAATCGTAAGAATTTAACTTATCTGTCATATTTATATGCAGATAATCGTCAAGCTTGCTTGTAATGTCGCTGACTTTTTCCTGACTAAAACCATTTTCAGAAAGATAATCGCCTACATTTTCAGCAATATCTCCACCTTTTTCAAGAATATTCCTTATATCTTCCTGACTTATATCAGCATTAACTCCCTCTTTTTCAAGCTCGTCGGATATCATCTGAACAACGTCCAAATCCGCTGTTGCCGTCTGAATGCTCCGTATAAGCTCCTGCTTTATAAATCTGTCGTAAACAGGTTCAGCAAGATAATTTGCTCCCACCAGAGCAACGATAACAGAAACCAGCGTTCCAAGCATTGCTATGACATATTTTATAAAACCTTTGTGAAACCCAATCAGCGCAGTTACAATAAAAATCAAAATTACTGCGCCGTCAAAAACCCAAGACATATAACTTTCCTTTCAGATTAAGACTGTGACTTTATGTTTTGAACACAATCTTGTTTATCTCACGACAGCTCATGAAATAAACGCTGTCGTTAAAGAATGTAAAGTCAGTATATTCCGAAGAAACCGCTGCTGTTGCCAGCATATTTCCAGAAATATCATAAGCGTCAATAGTATTGTCGCTGAGCAGAATAATTTTATCGTTCTCAACCGCAAGCTTTTTCGGCAGACCGCCGTTGGTATAAATCACATTGTCAGGGCAGTCTTTATCCGACTCAGATTTAAACAGAGCCACCGAGCCTGCCGACTTCTGCAAGCCCTTTATTGCAATAGCCGCTCCCGATTCGCTTGTGTCAAAGGATACCATTTCGCCCGGATATTCATATTCAAGCAAAACTGCTCCGTCTTTGTCAAGCTTATAGAACTTAGTATCTCCCACAATCCAATAATCGCCGTTATCATTGACGGTAATATCAAGCACAAGGGTATCCAGCTCTTTGCTTGTCATAATCTCGTCAGTAGAATTAAACGAAACCTTATGCACAACCGATTTTATTTGTCCGCCAGACGAATCAAATGTAGAAATATAGCAGCCGTCACCGCTCTTTGTGAACTGAACATCTAAAATTCTGTATCCACTTGACCAAGTGTAAATCTCAGAGCCGTTTTCATTATAAACGGTAATATTGCCTGCATATTTTTCATTCTGGCTTACAATAGCAACATTGCTGTTTTCCGCCAGTGCAGCCATAACAATAGGATTATCAACTTTATTCTCATAAACCTGATTTTTCTTGTTAAGCAGTTCAAAAGAATTTCCGCCTAAATCATACACAAGCATTCTTTTTCCCATAACTTGAATAATAGGCTCGGCATAGTTATGAGTAAAGGTCTGAGCAGTAGTGCCATCTTCATTATACAGCACAATATGATTATCGTCAACCTTTATCATAGAATTATCTATATGTGAAATCAAATTTACAGAAGAATCTTCCAAATCAATGGGGAAATTTCCTTCTTCAGTCTTACCGTCGTTCACAATAGTTTCATGAGGTCTGTCTAAAATACCTTCAAGCTTTGGTATCCAAATGTCCTTCGTAACGTAGACAGCAATGCCGAACACCGCCAGAACACCAATAATTATCCCATTTTTTATGCGCTTTTTCTGCTTTTTTTGTTTTCTAATCTCACGAATATCTGTCACTTTAATCGAATCAGACTTTTTCTTTTTCGGCTTTTCAGATTTTTCCTTTTTAGGTTCAGGCTTAGGTTTTGATTTTTTGCTTTTGCGTGATTTTGACTTATTCTCATCAGCCTGAGACTTTGAAAGAACTATTGTCTTTTCTCTGTCGCTCTGAAAATCAGTATCAGACTCATCATGATTATCCACCTTTCCACCACGTCTTATTTCTAGTCTGCCGTTGACATCATGGACGGTAATATTTGAAAGCAGAGAACCCTCGTCATTGCTGTTATCCTGCATTTCATCAGCAGTTTTTTTAACCTTTTCCGAGCTGTCAGACTTGTCTTTCTTCTTGCCGAGAAGACCTGAAAAACCGCCTTTTTCCTTATTTTTACTCACTTTAAAAATCCTCGTCATAAAATACTTTGTTCAGGTACAAGCCCTGAGGCGGAACAGTTTTTCCTGCACGAGTCCTATCGCAAGATTCCAAAATTTTCGGAATATCATGCTCGCCAATCTTTCCCTCGTTTATGAAAATCAGCGTTCCCACCATAATTCTGACCATATTATACAAAAAACCATCTCCTGCAACAGTAAAAATGACTAAATCATTTTCACATCGCACATTGAAGTAGTGAATATTTCTGACCGTAATCTCCTTATCGCAGGCAGTTGAGCAAAATGCCTTGAAATCATGCTCTCCCACAAAATCCTGTGCCGCTATGTTCAGCTTTTCAGCGTCAATGGGATACCATATTCTGCAAGCCGTATCCTTATAAAAAGGATTTTTTATCTGACTGTTATGTACGATATATTGGTACTCCTT
>JBJERA010000211.1:0-5965 GCA_051882035.1 Hominimerdicola sp. | reverse complement strand
CGCTCAGCTCGTAAACATTCTGAGCGAACTTATCGAAGCCAATGATTCCGAAAAGGTGACTGATGTCAAGTCCGATGCCGTGGAGATGCTGACCGTCAAGGAATGCACCGAAGCGGTCAAGGGATTGTCTGAACACACTGTCCGTAAGCTGATAAAGCAGGGCAAGCTCCCGCATCTGAGAACGGGTGACGGTGTTAAGGGTAAGATGCTCATTAACAAGGCTGATCTGCTTGCTTACTTCAACGGACAGACAACGGACAAGTAAACATGTCTGTTGAGAATGCCAACTTTACGGTATTTGAACAGCAACAGACACAAAAACCACAAACACCATAGAATATAAGCATAGATTTTGGCATATTTCCGAAAAAATAAAGACAAAACTCTTGACATACGGGCAAATGCGCGCTAACATTAGAATAACAGGAGTATGCCATAAAATCTATGTTGATAGAAAGGAATCAATTTATGGCTACTATTACAAAGCGAGGCGATACTTTCAGAATTAAGGTATCCCTCGGGTATGATACAGAACACAAGCAGATCGTTAAATCGACCACCTTCAAGCCTCCGCAGGGCGTTACGCCCAAGAAAGCGGAGAAGCTCGCACAGCAGTTTGCATACGAATTCGAGTGCAGATGCAAGGACTATACCGAACTGAATGAGAATATGCGGTTTTCCGAACTTGCCGACTGGTACTTTGAGAATTTTGCTCCTATTGAGCTGAAGCCCAGCACAGCGTACACCTATAAAGGACAGTATGAGAAACATATCAAGCCTGTTCTCGGTAATATGAAGCTTAAAGACATCACGCCACCTAAACTGACAAGCATCATGAAGACGTATAAGCTGAAGCCTCAGTCGGTACGCAAAATTTATGTGGTGATTCAGAGTATCTTCCGCAGAGGAGTTGAGCAGGGATATATCCGTGAATCACCCTGCCACAATGTCATTCTTCCGAAGAATCGCAAAGAAAAGAAGAAAATGTCCCTTGACGAGAACGAGATCAAGCGTTTTATGGAGCTTTTGGATACAAAGCCGTGGGATGAGGACTTCAAGCGTATCATCAAGGTACTTCTCTATACGGGAATGCGTTCTGGAGAGTGTTTGGGATTGATGTGGGAGGATATTGACTTTGAAGAAATGACCATAACGATCAATCACAACCTCACTGATATCGGCGGTAAACATAAGCTCGGCTCACCGAAAACAGAGAGTAGTCGCAGAGTGATCGGTATGAGCGAAGCTCTTGCTTCTATTTTCAGGGAGCAGAAAGCCTATATCGACAAGATGTCAGCAGCTCTTGGAAAGAAATTCGCCCACCCCGAAATGGTGTTCACATCTGCTTTGGGCAACTATCGTGATAGAAACTCTGTCTATCACTCACTGAAACGCTTTACAAAGGGAACGGAGTTTGAAAATCTCACCCTGCATCAGCTCCGCCATTGCAATGCTACGCTTTTGCTGAACAGCGGTGTTGACCTCAAAATAGTTTCCGAACATCTCGGTCATTGCGATATAGGCGTAACAGCGAACATCTATGCTGATGTCCTTAAAAGCACAAAGGCTAAGGTCGCCGATCTTGTGACACTTAAACTTAATACCTGACTGACATTCAGATACAAAAAATCCGTCCCGAAAGTCGAGACGGATTTATAAAGCTTTCTGATAAAGACCAAACAAGTACCAAAAAATATTGATAAGGTCTGTAAGTGCCGAAAATACGGCGTTTGCGAAAAAGTTTCCTTAACGCTTTGAGCTAAACAGTATCGTTTCTCTTATTTTTAGTGTTTTTCAGAAAACGCCGAAAATACGATAAAATCTGCATCTTAGAACAATCGCCTTTGTTGCAAATTTCAAGTTTTATCGTAACTTGGTTCAACTTTGTTGAACAGAAGTTGAACTGACGGACTTGACGATCTCGTCGGTATTCAGAGAATAAAATTTTAATAATTATGGTGAGGATAAGTCATCTTCATCACATTACCGGATGGAGGTAATCACAATGAGCAGATACAAAAGCGAAACTACAACTTACGATCCACTGAAAAAGAAATACGTTCCGCTGTGGCAACTGGACACCAACACAGTAACAGTCACACACTTCAACCCCGATACACTCACCATAGAGAGTAAGACATACAGCACTGACTTCATCAGATATCATCTCCATTATTCCGACAGCAAGTACCCTGACAGGCTTCGCAGGCTCGTCAATGAGGGCAAGATCATTCAGTACCTTGATGATATGGAGCTGAAAGTCGGTGAAGCTATCTCACGTCAGGTAGAGCTTTGGAAGCAGACCGATAGTTGCTATCAGAAAGCCGTCCTCAGCGGTGATGCTGAAAAGGTACTCGGTCTGGAGAACTGCTTTGTCGGTATGGCGAGAGAAGCAGTGTTTAAATGTATGGTTTATATTTGAATATCAACGGCTGTGCCTTCGGGTGCAGCCATTGTATTTATTCTGTAGAATTATCCCTCAGTATTTCCTTCATTTCCAAAGAATACATAGTTTTGCAATCTTTACATACATATACATATTCTTTTCTGGTGGAGTCTTGTCGCATTGAAAAGTTTTCACTTTGACAGTTTGGACATTTGATTTTATTGAATGGCATATTATCTCCGACCATAAGATTACTTGTTGTGGAAACAATTAGTTGAAGAATGTTAAATGAAATGCAAATATCGAAAAGAGTAACTGAATCTTTATGTACTAACTCAGAGTTTAACTTCCATCCTTTTTGAGCAATTCCATTTATAGCATTGCGTCTTGTTTCAGATTGCTTTCCAGGCATTATCTTTTGTAAAAACTCTTGATAGTTATCTTTATAATTATCGTTTTTGAATTCGGGATTCTCAGTCCTGCATTTATTCATCAAATAGTCTGTTAAATCCAAATAACAGTCTCTAATTTGATTAGCGATACCTTTTAGTTGAGTAGCATTTTTTGACGGAGTGATCTCTTTATCAATGTCCTTCATTTTTCTTTCAAGTATAGGGAAAATACTATTTTTGTTGATAAATTCTACAATGAAGTTATTAGATATACTGTATGAACATAATTCCGTCATTAATCCAATATGTTTATAATAACACTCGTCTAAAGTCTCGCCATTCCTAATTGGATATATATTGGTTGGGATAGTATCACTATGGAAAATATAAAAATCATAGTCTTCGTCTGTGGTAATATAATAACAATTAATTGAAAATAGATATGAATTCTTTCTTTCAACCATTTTTATATTTTTAATGTGAAATCCTTCAGTTTCAGATTCAAAATACTCTCTGATAAAATCAATTTGTTTCATATCATCACCTCATTGACTACTATTTCAAAACAAAGATACATATCTGAAAAATAGAACAATTGAACCATAAAAATCTTACTGATCAGCTTATAATTCACCGATAACAGGAATGTACACCATTTTAAGCGGTATCATTTTCCTGTACTTTTCGCTAAGGCTGTCATAATACTTCAATATCAGATCGACAAGCTCTTTACCATTGATACCACGTATAATAGGTGTATTGTCAAGATATTTCTGAGCTTTTTTAGTGTAGTTGGAGAGTGTTACGAACAGACCATAATCGCCTTCACGCATTGCACCTTTCAGCGACTGTATAGTAGTCTCCTTAATATCACTGTCCTGACTCTTAACCTGAACAAGTATCCTTGGTGGCAACTCGTCTTTATAGGCAGTAATATCTATACCGCTGTCTCCTCCATGAGGAGAAATAGTTGTCCTATATCCCATTGCGCTCAAAAGATCGGCTACAAATTCTTCAAGGTCATAGCCTTTAAGATTGCGGCTTAGTTCTTTAAGAATATAATCTCTCGTATTTTCGATGATCTCATCTGCCGTTGCAGCAACAGTCTCATCGTCGGCTGTATCCGTTGAAACAGTACCTTTGAAGTTTTTATCCAATGCAGCAAGGAACTCATCAGCATAGTTCTTTACCGAAAAGAAAGACATAGCTGAACCAATCTCGTACAATGCTCCTTGTGAAAAAGCGGTTCTCGGTAGGTGCTTCAACCACTTTACTTTACGCTGCTGAACATAACTATCCGTGTCAGGACTGTATATGTAATCACTCTCAACGGTGCCGATATTGATTTCTCGGTTGATTTTTGACGGAAAAACAATGTAGTCTCCAATCTGTACTTCATGAGCAAATCGGTACAGCATACCTGCACTGTTAGCAATCTTCATTTTCTTATCATAGGGAAATGTGTCTGTGTATTTTTTCTTGAATGCTTCACGATCAGGAGCAATCTTACTAAGGTCGCCAATTTCATTCCAGCCGATAGCTATAACGTTCTCTTTCAAGAACAGATTATCATCAAGGGTGTGTATTCCCCATACTCTAATTTCTTCTGACATGGCTAAGTACCTCGCTCTTTTTATTCTGTTTTTTCATCTATACCCATCATCATATTATAATGAGCAATGTGTCCCGAAATATCAAACACTGCTTTAAAGACAGTTTTATATTTTTCAATTGAATCAGAATAACTATCAATATACAAATCATCTGGAATTGAATGTGAACCATCGTTTATCCAATAGAACAATGATTCACAAATCTGCTGTTCTTCGATAGTTTGAAACTTCTTTTTTATATGATCGTACTTCCGATTTCCAAGCATACCAAAGTAGTTTTCAATAATTCGTCGCATTGTATTTTGGATAGTGATAAACGATGAAGTATTTGTATCTCTAAGTTCACGCCAAAGAAGTTCATATGAAGTGTGAATAGGATTGTTATGCTGATAAGTTATTATTCTTGAAACGGACTCATCTTTATGCAATATCCAATAACTAACATCGTTTGAGTTATCAATTTTACCATCAACAAAAGAAGCTTCTTTATGAAAGAATACATTATGCGTAAAAATGAATATCTGCCTTATATTTGAGTTGCCCTTTTTTACATCACTTATTAATGCTTTAACCAAGCAACTGACGATATAAAGAATTGTACTATCCAGACTACAAATAGGATCATCTATTATCAATACTTTTTCAGTAGACACTCTTGCTATATCTGTAGCACCTTTTGTAAGTTGTAAAAAATACAAAAAAGAAATGAATGTTTCTTCGCCCTCACTGAGAGTGTTACTTGCCAACGAGCCGTCTGGACGCTGAATCTGATATGCGTTTTCTTTTGTTGGAGAAGGAACTATCTTAAAATTATTAAATCCATAAGCTTTAAGCAATCTGTTTATTTCATCAACAGTAGGCTGACAACTTGATATATTCTTGTTTTTTTCTATTATTTGTTCTTCAATTTCAACGATTTCTTTCTCAAAACTGTCGATAGAACTACTTATCCCTGTTATTGCTTTATCAAAATTTTTACAGTCTTTTAAGTATCCTGAAATAAGTGCTTCTTGCTCATCAAGGAGAAAAGTCCATATTTCTGCTATAAGGTTATTCTTTTCAGTCGCAAAGTTATCAACCATAGTGTTATGATTCTGAATTGTTTCGTTTCCTGCACTAATCAGTTTTAGAATGGACTCAATATCGGTACGATTTAGCGTCACACTACGGCTGGGTTCTTTAATTTTTTTCTCTATTTCACTCTTATTAGCGTTGATATTTGCTTGCACAGCATCAATAAGTGCTTTTATTCTTCCAATATCAACCTGTGATACTGAAAAGAATGAATCGTTTGTGAGTATATCTGTCAGTAGTTTAATCATTCTCTGACTGCACTCTTCATAACTGGTTTGAAAAATAGATAATGTCTGCAAATATGTTTCATATTCTCTGTTGAAGAATTGTTCTAATTGTGATTTTAATGTATCAGTTATTGTATCTTGCTGACAGAAAGGACATTTACAATCATCGCCTAAATATTTCATACCATTTTGCACCCAGTCCGAGTTGCCCAGATGTGAAATCAATGCTGCTATTGGAACATCTTGATTTCCAACAATATGCTTAGTCCAGAG
>JBJERA010000210.1:0-1581 GCA_051882035.1 Hominimerdicola sp. | reverse complement strand
GTCCTTAGAGTTGTCAGAAGTTTCTTTCTTGTCAGAACCCTTTCCTCCAGGGAGATATCTTTCATAAATTGCAATAGTATCCTCTATGGAAGTATATTGGTTGCTTGATTTTGCAGTTACGCAAATATAAATATGGTCGTTGTACTCGCATATAGTTGAAAGAGTGTAAAGAGCCTCATCGGTAAAGCCTGTTTTTCCGCCGAGAATGTCAGCGTCGCCCTCTCCGTCGCCGTCAACGTCTACATAATAACCTGCAAGTCTTGAAGCGACAATGCTTGTAAGTTCAATACCGTCCTCGTGAGCTTTTGTTTTTGAAGTTTTGTATGTATCTGCTGTAATAATTTCACGGCAGATTTCATTTTCGTAAACAGCCTTTGTAATAATAGCCAAATCCTGAACGGTAGAGAAATGCTTTTTGTCATGAAGTCCGCTTGCATTTACAAATTCAGTGCCTGTCAATCCCAAATCCTTGATTTTCTGGTTCATCAGCTCTGAAAAAGCCTCCTCAGAACCTGCAATAGATTTTGCAAGTCCTAATGTGCCGTCAGCACCGCTTACAAGAATGGAAGAATAAAGCAAATCCTTCATTGTCACTTCTTCGCCTGCCTCAAATCCGGCTCTTGAAGCATTTTCCTCAATAAGTGGGTCAATGTCTTCGGCGGTAAATTTATATGTTGCGTCCATATCCTCAATATTTTCAACTGCAACAAGCAAAGTAAGCAGCTTTGTCAAAGATGCAGGGTAAATCTTTTTGCCGATTTCTTCGCCGGCAAGAGTTTCGTTGCTTTCAGCGTCAATAAGAATAGATGCCTTACAAGTCAAATCCTTAATGTAAATTTCCTGATAACTGTCGGAAAGTGTAGGGTAAAGATTAGTCTTTTCAGGTTCTTCCTCAATTTCGGAGGATTCGTCAGCAGCCTGAGAGCTGCTTTCATCATAAAGTTCTTTTTGCTCCTTGCGTTCAGCTTCCATAGCCGTATCAACAGCCTTGCTTTCCTGAATTGTGTGCCGTCCGGTAACAACCAGTGCCGCAGAGCCTGCTGCTACCAGCATTATTACAACAAGAACCGCAACAACAGCCGCTCCGCCTTTTTGATTTCTTTTCTTCATATCCTTGATTCTTTCCTTTCGTTAAAACTTTTCGCTTTGTAAAACAATCTCGCTGTCAGCAAATTCATCAGAATTTTCAGAAAGATTATACTTTTCGTTCAGTTCCTGCAAAGTAGAATAGCAGTATTTCAGAATATCACTTCGTGTCACAATGCCTATAAAAACGTCACGGTCATCAATTACAGGAACAAAATTCTGATTAATAGACTGCAAAATCAAATCTTCTATTGTGGAATAAACATAAACAGGCTTATTTTCAATTCTTCTTGCAATCTGATTGACCGAAAAGTGTTCAAGCTCTTTCATATCGCTTACATCATTGTCGATCATAAACCATAAAAGGTCGCCTTCTGCAAGTGTTTTAACATACTCGCCCTTTTCATTTATAACGGGAAGAGCGGTAAATCCATGGTGCCTCATTTTCTCAATCGCTTGTCTGACTGTAAAGTCGTCCTCTATGTAATCTATACA
>JBJERA010000209.1:0-6002 GCA_051882035.1 Hominimerdicola sp. | reverse complement strand
AGCCTTTGTTTGATTGGATGATTTTACTTTTACACAAATTATTTGGTGATGCCGATTATTGCAATGGATAATGACCATGAATTATCCATTGCAAATTTAATACTGTGGAAAATTTTCTGTAAAATCATCAACTGCAATAAAAAACGATACTAATGTAGCAGCATCAAATTTGCTACTCTAATTTTTGGGGGACTGTATCGTGTGTGCAATATACTCCTTTTTGACAAATTTAGGGTGCAGTTATTGGGCGGATACGTTATATGTCCGTGCAGATGCGGTTTTGGTGTAGGAAAATACAGCAACTTCTTGTTAGAGCAAATTTAAACCCCTGATTCACCACGAATCAGGGGTTTTTCGACAGACTTTTTTTGTGATTATTGGCAGGTTGAAAGTCTGTAATAGGTAATTTGATTTTGAAACTTTTTAGTGCTATGTACGAATATTAAGATATGGTAAAAGTCTTTTCGATTCTACCCGAATAATTTCCTTTTCCGGAAATTATAACAGTTGCAGTACTTTTTTCAGTATTATCCATATAACGGACAGCATAATCTGTACCGCTGACAAGAGTCTCGCCATTATATTTTACTGTAACTTTCGGTTTTATTGCAGAACCGGTGTAAGTATAATTTGTTTTTGACAAGGTTATTTCACACTTTGAAAGATTTATCGTATTGTCCACAATTTCAAATGTTTTGGTAATTGTTCCTGCGTATGAATTACAGCCCGAAATAACAACAGAAGCTGTTCCGACATTTACGTTATTGGCATATCGCATGACATAATCTGTGCCCATAGTGAGCGTTGTATTGCCATACTTAACTGTAACTTTGGGTTTTATTGCACTGCCTGTATAGTTGCAGCTTTCTGTTGATAAAGTTACTGTACATTTTCCAATGTTTTTAACAATACTGAAAGTCTTATTTGTAGTTCCTATATAATCTCCTTTACCAGAAATGATAATGGTTGCAGTTCCAATATTTATATTATTTATATAACGAACAACATAATCGGTATTCTTGGTAAGAACAGTATCACCATTTCTTACTGTTACAGTTGGCTTAACAGCACTGCCTGTATAAGGATATGATGACTTGGATATTGAAACTGTACATGATGAAATATCAGTAACGTTCTCGAAAATTTGGAATGTCTTGGTTACTTTTCCTGTGTAATCACCCTTGCCTGCTATGATTACTTTTGCCGTACCTGCATCAATATTATTTTCATATCTTACTGCGTAATCAGTGCCTGATACCAATGTATCATCACCATTTATGACAGTTATTTTTGGTTTAATAGCATTTCCTGTATATACGTAAGCAGTTTTTGACAGAGTAACATTCATATACTGAACGTTGGTGCCCTTAACATAAAAGTTTTTAGTAACTGTACCTGTATAATCTCCCATTCCAGTAATTGTAAGAGAATATGTTCCTTGTTTTGTAACAAAGAAATCTCCTGTTACATCATAATCTTCGCCTGCAACAAGAGTTTTTCCATTGTAAACTACTGTACAGCTTGGAGTATGTTCTTTCTCGTCATATTCAAAATTTTCAATGGTAATTTCAGCATCGTTGATATCTCTTGCAGATTCGCCGCCAAGGAAAATATCTGCATTAGAAACGGTTGATTTCGGATTGGATTCAAAAGTAATCTCTCCTACGCTGTCGGAAACGCCCTGAGCAATATACAATAGGTTATCTGAACTGAAAGGTTCTGCCGCTTTGCGTGATTTCATTACATAGAAAATATATTCTTTATTCTCTTCAAGACCGCTGAAAGTATATGTATTTCCGCTTGATGAAACGGTAGAATACAAAACTTGATTGCTTGACAAATCTGTTGAAGCTGCACATACTTCTGATTCCTTGCTGTTGCTTTCAATAGAAAATGCTACATTTCCCAGTAAATTTGCAGAAGTTGTTTCTGCACTTTCTTCTTCGGTAGTTTCGTCCTCAGTGTCGAATTGCAGGATTCGTTTGTCCTCACCGTCAAATAGGACTTGTTTTGGAGTGTCGCTACTTGTAGTGGTGCCGTCACCAAGTTGACCGTAAGTATTATCGCCTTTCATGTAGAGTTTTCCGTCTTGTGTAACAGCTGCACAAGTAAAAGTTGTATATAGTGCAGAGTGTCCAGCAAGTTGAGATAAATTATCAGCTATTTCACCAGATATTTTTGTTGGTTCGTATATTTGTTTATTTTCTTCCTCATAAGTATCATTCCATGTTTTGTTAGATTCAATATTCCACTGATATAACTCACCTTTGTTAGTGATATATGCGTTCTGACTAGGATAAACAGCTGAAACTATTTGATCATCAAGAGATTTCTTTGTAATTGTCGATGTAATTGAGGGAACTCCATCTTCTTCTGTATATATACATTCTACAATGTACAATTCACCGGTTTCTGTTATAATTGCACAATTTTGTGAACCCGCTTCCACATTAACATAAACGGCATTATCTATACCGTTGATTTTTTGTGGTGATGAAATAGGTTTTGTAGTATTATTGATAGATATTCCACCCCACATATATAATTCACCATCTTGATTTACAACAGCAGTTGTATTCCCAGAGCATGAAACCATGGCAACATTATTCATTACTACCCTTGGTACATCAAATGGTTCAATGATTGTGGGTAGTGCATTTGTTGCTTTATGTACAAGAGTTTCTTCGTCTAATCCCACTTGACCATATTGATTATCCCCCCACATATATAATTTACCGTCTTTGGTTACAGCACCACAATGAGTGTTACCTAAGCTAACTGATGCAACATTATGCCCGAGAGGATAAACATATTGAAATTTATTATCATTTTTTATTTTATAAGCCCAAGTTATTACCCCAAAGCAATTATCATAATCATAAGTACCATTGCCGATTAAACCGTCTTGATTAGTACCACTCATATATAATTTTCCATCTGTTGTTATAGCTGCAATATTTGATTGTCCAACACTAACAGAACGTATGTTATCCATAACATGATAAGGTTCATATAACTCTACTCCTATACCATATTCCGAAACAGTGCTACTTTCCTTAAATTCGCCATTACCGAGCATTCCTGCTAAATTAGTCCCCCAAGTATAAAGTTTACCATCTTCTGTGATTGCCGCACTGCACTTACTAGCCATACTAATTGTCTGATTAATATCAAGTTCACTACGCTCAGCCAAAGTCAAAGTAAGTTCAACAGGGCCGTCTGCGACTTCAATATCGCCTGATTGGTCATAGTAGCCTGATTTTTTAGCAGTAAGGGTGTATTCGCCGTTTGGAAGATAAAAAGATGTAGATGACCATTCGCAAGTATGATATCTATCATTGATTACGCCATTAGTTAATGGTTCGCCGTTGGTATCACACAAATGTACAGTCACTTTATATGACTTGTATGGGCAAGTTCCCCAACCAAATTCTTCGTGGTCAAAAGAATAATAAAAGTCAGTAATTTTTAGCGACAATGGTTCAAAAGTAATTGATTGAGTTATATTAAATATTTTTGCTTCAGCTGAAAAATTTACTTTGGCTCGTATATCTCCGCTCAAACAGTTATTGCAGGAATGTTCACAATCTTCTTCGCTTTCAGATGTCATCTGGGAGGTTAATTCAACACCTGCTTTGGCACTAAATTCAGCACTTGCAAGATGTTTACTTAATAATTTTATCTCTGGTGTAAATTCCAATCCAATAAATATTGTTCCAGTGCTTTCAAGTTGAGTACTAAATTCAGGCTTTTTTGATATATTTTTAAATCCGTCATCACCGGAATAAGAAAAACCTACTGTATAAGTTAATGTTCCGCTAAGTTCAATACTTATGCTTAATTCAAAAATGGCTTTTGGAGTAATTGTTAAAGTAACTCCGCTAACTATCGGAAAAATGAACATACCTAATTGATATTCTACATTTCCTGTGCCCTCAATTGTTCCACTCAATTTAGCAGTCACGTCAACTTTGACTTCTAAATATTGATAAGAAGTTGATATATAATATTTAAGCGAACTTTCACAGCTTACGTCAAAAGTTGCATCAATATTATATTTAAAATCAAAAGAAAGATTGTTATTACTTGAACTATCTGAATCACTTGAATTATTATCTTTATTCTTTTTTTCTTTAATTGTATAACTTAAAGCATTTTTATAAGTACCTTCATTTTCTATTGCAAAATTTGTAGTTTGACATAGTTCATTGTTCATTGAATAAAAACTGTTCTGTGTTTCAGTTAAATTAACAAATCCATTATATGTAACTGAATCATCACAGGTAGAGTTATCAACCTCAGCTTCACTTACATCTTGTAAATTATCAATTTTAACATAATCAAAAGCATCTTCCATAGAAGTATCAGCACCTGTAATTATTACAGTAGTTCCGTCAACATTTATGGATGCAATTTGAACAATCAGATAATTACCTTCCTCATATTCATACGCAAACGTGTCGCCGACATTCAATGAAGTGATAGAATCGTCAACATTTTCAATTACATATTTATCATTTTCTATATCAGCAGAGGTCACTATGTTTACTCCGCTGACCGGTTCGATTACTTTGACCTCATCGCTGAATACAGCGAAATTGTTGGTAGTATCTTCATCAAGATTGAGAACTCTGTCCTCATCAAAATCCTCAGTTGTTTTTGTGAAAAACTCCTGCATTTCCTTTGTATAATTCGGTGAGGCATAATCTGTACATAATGGTGTAAAATCAGTATTTCTTATCATAAATCCTTTAAGATAATAATACTGCGGCATTGAGGTTGTTTCAATTTCAATAGTTGTTTCGGTTTCTTCCTTGGTAACTTCTTTTGAACCTGAACAAATCATTTTTTGTCCTTGCTCATCAAAAATTCCTACAACAAGAGTACAATCTTCCATGGTTTCAAATGATACGTTTGCAGTACTGCCGTCCATTTCAATAGAAAAAATGTTGTAACCTTGATTTTCTTGTTGTTCGTCAGTTTTAGACTCAATTACGTTTGTCATAAGTTCTCCAAACGAGTTGGTTGCACTGACAGACATTTCGTCACTATTAATTGAAGTTTGTGAAACAACATTAGTTTCATCTTCACCGTAAACTGTAACAGGCATAGCAAATGCGGAAAAAGCCAACGTTACGGCGGTAATAAATGAAATTATCTTGGTTTTATTCACTGGTATACTCCTCCATTCATATTATTTTATGTAAATATTTTATCACAAAATCTGATATTTTTCAATATATCCTGATACCGCAAATCTCAAAAAAATCGAAATCCAATAAAATACCAATGTAATGTTTTTTGAAGAACTTTATGCAAGCCTATTTTTTGGCACTTACCAGCGGAATCAAGTAATATAATTTATATCATTTTTCTTTATTATTATCAATATGTAATTTGTAATTCTTTAAATGACAAATGTCACAATTTTTCTTCGGACAATATCGCACACAAAAGTTGCATGGTATTTCCTGGGGGTTATAAGTATATTTTTCAGACTTCTTCCGAACTTAATGGGAAGAAGTCTTTTTTTCAAAACAACCTAGTCCCACCCCAAGATGTATCAAACTTATACCCCATAGTGTTCAAATCGGTAAGCTTGATGTTGAGAAGATTAGGGTTAACGCCTAAAATTTTCGCAACAGTGAAACAATCCCTGCCTTCTTTTAAGAGCGACAATAGTTCATCATTGTCAATGAGAAGATGTGAAGCATAAATGTTGGCTTCGTATTCGATTCTGTCGCACATTTTGAAAATCTGAAATTCCTGTAAACATTTTTCTTTTGCAATGTCAGAATGAAGAAAATGATGTCCAAGCTCGTGAGCACATATCATTGCCTGAACCTTGTCGTCCCTATTGCTGTTAATAATAACGGTGGGGATGGTGTTGACAATAGTATACATACCCGAAAGCTGATGTAAATCACTTGTGAATTTAAGATAAATGCGGCTCTGCGAAAAAATTTCTGTAAAAACGAAAACTATGATAAAAACGTTATATT
>JBJERA010000208.1:0-29818 GCA_051882035.1 Hominimerdicola sp. | reverse complement strand
GAGGAATACCGCAAAAACGGCGACGAAATTATTTTTACAAGGGATACTCACAATGATGACTATCTTGATACTCCTGAGGGGAAAAAACTTCCCGTTGCACACTGCATAAAAGACAGCTACGGCTGGCAGATTTCTGATAAACTTGACACCACAGGCTGCGAGATTATTGACAAGCCAACTTTCGGCTGGACAAAATGGAATGAAAAAGAATTTGAAAACATTGAAATTGTGGGACTTTGCACGGATATTTGCGTAGTATCAAACGCTCTTATCCTTAAAGCTCAGTTCCCTGAGGCTGAAATTACTGTTGACGCTTCATGCTGTGCAGGAGTTACAGTTGAAACGCACAAATCTGCTCTTGCTACCATAAAAATGTGTCAGATAAATGTGATTGGAACGTGACATAAATAACAAAAAAAGGATTAAAGACTACTCAATCAGCGAAATGAGAAATACACCACACAACGAAAATTTTAAGGAAAAACCTTAAATAATATCAAAACAACAACACAAAATACTTGTAAAAAGGAGAAATTTATTATGGAATTCAATGCAAAAAAAGTCACAGAAGAAGTTACTCAATGGATTAAGGATTTCTTTGAGAAAAACGGTAAGGGCTGTAACGCAATCGTGGGAATTTCCGGAGGAAAGGATAGTTCAGTAACTGCAACTCTTTGCGTAAAAGCACTTGGCAAGGACAGAGTAATCGGTGTTCTTATGCCAAACGGTGAACAGCCTGACATTGACATGGCTAAAAAACTGGTTGATTTTCTGGGAATCAAGTATGTTGAAGTTAATATTTCAGAAGCTGTAAACGGCGTGCTGAACTCTATTGAAAACGCAAAATATTCCAATGGTTTTGACAATAAAGAAATTTCCGTACAGACAAAAATCAATCTTCCGCCAAGAATCAGAATGGCTACTCTTTACGCAGTAAGCCAAAGCAACAACGGCAGAGTTGCAAACACCTGCAATCTTTCTGAAGACTGGGTAGGCTATTCCACAAGATACGGCGACGCCGCAGGCGATTTCAGTCCACTTGCAAATCTTACAGTTGCAGAAGTCAAAGCAATTGGCAGAGAGCTTGGCGTTCCGTCAGAACTTGTCGATAAAGTTCCATCCGACGGATTGTGCGGAAAGAGTGACGAGGATAATCTAGGCTTTACCTATGCAGAACTTGACAAATATCTCCGCACAGGAATTTGTGAAAACGCTGAAATCAAGGAAAAAATCGACACACTACACGAAAGAAACAAATTTAAGATTGAACTTATGCCATGCTTTGAATATAAGCCGGAATAAACAAAAATTGGGCGATACCAATCCAATCGGAAAGGTATCGCCCTTTTTATAGTTAAGATATTGTTTTACCCTTATGCTTAACGCTCTTTGCAGATTTCGGAGGAGCTTTTTCCTCAGCTGCCTTGTCCTCAAACAAGGTTTCAACATCAGGTTCTGCAAACTCAGGGTTCTGCTCGCCACGCTGGTCATAGTAAGGCTGAATAACGTGCTTTCTGATAATCGGATAGCAATTAAAGCACACAACCATTACCGCAAAGGAAATAGGCCAGAAAGGTATAATCACAAGTGTATACGGCAGGAACAGATACATTGTCATAAGCACAAGAACCGTTGCAAGCAATGTCCATAATGATTGCTTTAATCCCAGACTTACAAGGAAAAAGGAATTCTTGATAATCTGCCACAATTTAAGATTTGTGGAACAAATCATCAGATAAATATAAAAATGCATCATATAGAACATGAGCATACAAATCAATGTTATTGCATAAGGAACATACATAATGGAGTTATCCTTAGCCAGCATATTGTAATATGGAAGGGAAACTATAAATCCCAATACAAATATAATATCTATAATGCCCATTACCAAACCCTGCTTGAAATTCTTCTTGAATGCCTGAACAAAATCATGCAGGATAAAAACATTTCGCTCCTGAGAATAATTTCTCACTACCTTTGTCAATGCCGCAGTTGCAGGGCCAAAAGTAATTATAGGAATACAAAACACAATATAAAGCAGATTTACCTGAATAAGTTTCCACATATGTCTGCCGTAAATCTCCCAAAACTTGAAAAAACCTCTTTTTTCATGGGGTGTTCTAAGCACTCCTTTTCCCGGAGTATCGTAATTTCCAAAAAACGCCATTTAAAAACTCCTTAAAAAATTTTTATTCCTTAGCTAAAAATTTCAATATTCTGAATAACAATCGCACCGATACAATCAACACCTGCGGACACCGCTAAAACAGCTTCCAGAACAAGAAATTTCGTACCATAAAGCTTGATACTGTCAAGCAATCCATCAACCTGCCTGTCAGAAAGAGAAACCCTCATATAAATATTAGAAAGCCCGATAGACTCCCTTACGCCCACAACCATTGCAATAGACGAAAAAACTGCTCCCGGAACAACAAGAGCCAATCCGTAAACAATCCCCTGTTTGCCGAAAGTGGAATAAAGCTGTGCCAGTGTAACTCCAAGTCCCATGCCTCTTATGAGTAAAACAGCAAATTCCAAAGGCTGTCCGATTGGACAAAACCCAAGCAGAAAAACCGCCGACATAAATCCGGTAGTTGTTGAAAAGGATTTCACAAGAATTGCTCCGTAGCTTAACTGTTCTCTTCCCTCAATAAAACTTGTCTGTGAAAGGCTGAGTTTTTCTAAAAATTCACCGCTCATATAGCAATAGGAAACCGTCCCCAATAAAATCCCCATAAGCACAGTTCCCATAAGAAATGCAAAAAACGCAGGCTTGTACAATTTTCCGTCTGAAACGTTTGTCCGCATAAACATCACTCCTTTAAGCAATGTATATGCAGAATGTTTTCAATTAATTACTTTGAAAGCTCATATGCTCTCTTAGTGCAAGCCTTACAGCAGTTTTCAACAGTCTGTCCCAAATTGCCCTCACGAAGCTTTTCAAGACCTGCAATAGTGGTACCGCCCTTTGACGAAACCATTGTAATAAGCTCGTCAAGTGATTTTCCGCTGTCTGTCATCATTTTTGCAGAACCTACCAAAGACTTTGCAAACAAATCAAGTGCAACCTTTTCATCAATATCCACGCTCTTTGCGTACTCAACAAAAGCCTGAGCATAAAGATAAATAAATGCAGGCGAAGAACCATTAATAGCGATAATCTCCTTCATCTTATCCTTAGGAATTACAGCATAAATTCCGCATGAACCGAAAATATCGCAAACCAGCTTGAATTCCTCATCTGAAACAGAATCAGCCTTAGAAAGTGCAGTTGCACCCTCGCCCAAAAGTAAAGGAGTATTCGGCATAACAAGAACGACCTTTGCTCCCGAAAGAGTTTTTGATGCAATATATTCATCGGTAATGCCTGCACAAATTGATACCAAAACGGTATCCTCAGTAACAAAATCAGAAATTTCGTCAAGCACCTCGTCAAGCTGCTGAGGCTTAACAGCAAGAAAAACATACTTGCAGTTCTTAACGATCTCCCCATAATTACCGCAGGAAGTCACACCGATTTTCTCAGTTTTTTCAAGAGCAGGAGGAAAAACATCATAAGCAAAAAGCTTAATATCAGAGGACATTTCGCTCTTTGAAATACCGTTCATAATAGCAAAACCCATATTTCCTGCACCAATAAATCCAACATTTATCATTTTAACAAGTCCCTTCGTCAAAAAATACATTATATTTAATTATATAGCAACACAATGATTTTTTCAAGGGCTTTTTATAAATTTTCATCAAACTAACAAAAAAGACGGCGATAAAAATACCGCCGTCAAATAATTATGCAGTTTTTTTGGCCGAACCGTGACCGAATTGACCACGAACCTTAATATAAGCAGTCTTAACCATAGGCAGGAACAAGCAAAGTAAAATTAAATCAACAGGGAGCTGTATAAGATTTTTGCTGATTCTCGGAATACAATAAACCCAAAAGCCATTAAGATTTTCAGCATTCAAATTGGTTATACTAAAACTTTTATTTACATACAAGCTGTATAAGAAATAAGAATTAAGTACGATATTGCAGAATAAAACTACAAAAGTACGAGCGAGAATAACCCTTACAAAGCTTAAAATTTTCTTATTCTGAAAATCGCATCTGTAAAGCAGACAGCCGTAAATTACTCCGGAAAGAATTACGACTAATGCAAGCTGAGGGCTATATGCTCTCGGAGACTTATTTGCCACTATGTACCCGATAAAATCAAGTAAAAAAGTTGACATTCCGCATACAACAGGGCCAAAAAGCATTCCTATTGTACATGTGGCTAAAAAGGTAAAACCAATTCTCAAATCAGGAGTTACCTCGATGGAAAACGACTTGATCGCAAAAGCAAGTGCAAGCAGTATTCCGGTTGTTGTAAGAGTTCTCAAATCTTTCAATGATTTAAAAGAGTCTGAGAACATAGAAAAAAAGCTCTTCATAAATATACCTCCTTTATTTTATGCGAGCGTCTGCTTAGTGCATAACGGAGCTATATTCATAAAAAGCTTCAATTACACATTCAGCGGGATGCGAAACCTGAACCGCAAAGGTTTAACCTTTTTCGTCCCGACAGCAACTCCCCGTCTGCCGAACACTTAACGCTCAGATTTCTACTCTGTATATGTCAGCCTGCAATATTCAGGCAAAACATCAACGATGGCAATTAATTAAAATGCAGTATCGTTCAGAATCTTGTAAAGATCATCAAGGAAAGGCTTCTTCATAGAAAGAGCTTCCTGAATGTCCACATCATAGATCTTATTATCCTTCATACCAACAACTCTGTTGCCAATGCCCTGTTCAAGCAACTCAACAGCATGGTAACCCATTTCAGTAGCAACAACTCTGTCACGGAGAGTAGGAGAACCGCCTCTCTGAACATGACCAAGAATAGTAGCTCTTGACTCGATGCCAGTAAGATCCTGCAAAGTTCTTGCAATATACTCAGCCTTGCCAACACCCTCAGAAACAACTACAACAAAGTGCTTCTTGCCGTTCTTTGAAGTCTGGAGCATTTTCTTGGCGATAGAATCAAGACTATACTCCTTTTCAAGAGTAATAACAGCCTCTGCACCGACAGCAGCCGCAACGTTTACAGCAATATAGCCAGCATTTCTGCCCATAACCTCAACAACAGAACATCTGTCATGGGACTGAGCAGTATCACGAATCTTATCGATCATTTCCATAGCTGTATTCATAGCTGTATCATAACCGATTGTATATTCAGTACAAGAAATATCGTTGTCAATAGTACCCGGCAGACCTATACAAGGAATACCAACGGAAGAAAGGTCAGCAGCACCTCTGAAAGAACCGTCGCCGCCGATAACAACAATACCGTCAAGACCAAGCTTCTCGCACTGTTCCTTGCCCTTCATAACTCCCGCCATATCACGGAACTCAGGACATCTTGCAGTATAAAGACAAGTACCGCCTCTCTGAATAATACCTGAAACAGTTCTTGCATTCATTTCAATTACTTCACCGTTAAGAAGTCCGTTATATCCTCTGAGGATACCAACAACTTCCATACCCTTGTTAAGAGCCGCTCTGCAAACCGCTCTTACAGCAGCATTCATTCCCGGAGCGTCTCCTCCGCTGGTTAAAACACCAATTTTCTTAGCCATTTCCATTTTACCTCCAACCATAAATGCAGTTCTGAAAGCTCAAAAACCTACACTAAAAATCTAATCCTAAGATAAGCATATCACAAAGCCCCAGAATTGTCAAGTGTATTGTTATAACTTTAACAAAATTTTAAAAGCGATTAGTAAATAACTACTCCGGAGCTTCTGTTTGCTGAGACGTCTCAACATTCTCCGCAGCAGAAGTTTCAGCAGGCTGTGTATCGGCAGGAGCCTGTGTTCCCGCAGTAGTAACAATTCCCGATGAAACCGTAACGGTAAGAACATCGCCCTTCTTAACATTAATAGTAGAACCTACCGAAACGCTGGTATTTATTACATAACCCTTTTCTGCATATGAAGACTCTGTTCTGACAACGCTATATTTAATATTAAGCGAACCCAGCAATGCAAGGTAATCCTTTTCATTATAACCGCTAAAATCAGGAACAGGCACATTTTCAAGGCCCTTGCAAACCTTTAATTTCAGCTCATTCTTAGCCGTTGGGTCATACTCTGTCCCCTCCTGAATACTCTGTTCCGTAATAATATTTATGGCATCAACGTCAGAATAATAGTAATCAATTACAATTTTAAAATCTTCACCCAGCTGTTTCTGTACCGTATCAAGTTCAATACCCACAACGTTCGGCATTATCGCACCCGAACCATATTCCGAACCTTCGTCCGTAGTAGTTGTTGCAGGAGTTGCCCTTGTAGTGCTGTAAACGTACTCCTCGCTGTCCTCGTCCTCAATAACCGCATGAGAGCTTGCATTTACCTCAATCTCGTCATCGTCCGTAGGAACAGAAATAAGCTGATACAAAAGCACCATTGACAAAATCAATACCGCACCCAGTACAGTCCAGCCGATAATAGCCGATTTCTTATTCATCGGCTTTTCAGGCGCAGGCTTAGGCTGTTGCTTCGGAACATGCTGAATAGGAATAGTCTGAGTTGCACCCTTAGGATGCTCGATATGAGTATTATGCTGTTTAAACAATGCAGCCACAAGCTCGGTAATAGTCTGAATTCTTTCACTGCCTCTCACCGCCATAGCTTTTGCAAGAACTCTTGAAATATGTGCAGGAATATGCGGATTGATTCTGTTTGCCTCAGCCATAGTGTCATTATTAACTCTCGTCTTGGCGTCAAGAGGCATACAGCCTGTAAGGATACGGTAAAGCACAGCCGCCACCGCATAAACGTCCGTCCATGTGCCTTGCCATTCCAGCGAAGAATACTGTTCAGGAGCGGTATAGCCCGAATAAAACTCAGGAATAAGCCCAGTATTAGACGTTCTGATAGAACTGATACAGAATCCCGTCAGCTTTAATTCTCCGTCAGGAGCAACTATAATATTTTCAGGCGAAATTCCCCTATGAATAATTCCCGCATTATGAATAATGCTTAACGTTGTAAAAAGCGGAACAAACAGCTTTTTCACCTGCTCCCATGTAAGAAAACCCTTGTTTGACTGCAAGAATTTTTTCAGCGAAACGCCCTCAGCGTATTCAAGAACAACATATGTAGTATTATTCTCGCTGAACATATCCACAGCGGTAACAATATGATTTAAATTTCTCATACGGGAAAGAACTTTATTTACGTCGGCAAACTCAGACATAAACGTCTTATACTTAGCAAGACAATCGGGATTAACGATAATCTTCTGAGTTTCGCTGTCCCTTTCGCAAAGAGTGTCAGGCATATATTCCCTTACGACCCTCTTGCATTTCGCCACCATATCATAACAGATATATGATGCACCTTCTCCGTTATATGAAAGCATCTTTCCGACTATATATCTATTGTCCAGCACAGTTCTGGGCGCTAAATATGCCTGCAAATGAGGAATATTATCAGAATAACTGCAATAAGGACATTGTCCATTCTCGTCCAGCTCATTCATACAGCCCATGCAAAGCTTAACACTTGGATCCATACCGAACCCCCTCTTTTCATAATATCACACTTTATCTTATCAATTTAGAGTTGCAAAGTCAAGTTTTTAAGCAGTATTGTAGGTTTTCCGCAATAATTTGTAGTTATTTTGTAATAAAAGAGCAAATACTGCATACTGTCAGCAACAGCAATGCAGTATTATAAAAAGTTAAATTTACAGCTTCATCTGATCTGGATCGTCCAAATCCTTTGCAAGACTTCCCGTTACCGGAATAGTCTTACTGCGGTATTTCTTCAAATCCCCCGTAGTATTCTCATCAACAACAAAGGCTCTCTCAACAACAGCCTTTGCTTTCAGCGTCATGACCTGAACGCCGATAGTATCTCTCGTAGACTTAGGCGCAAGCAAAGCCGTATCGAATATGACCGCTCTGCCGTTTGAACTCCTCAGCATGATTTCGCAGTTATCCGCCACAAAGAACATTCCCACAAGCTTTGCCTTTGAAGAATAAGCATTGGCAAGCTTTTTACGGTTAGTCTTTGTTTCGTATGCGTTAAGCGGAACTTTCGCAGCCTTTCCGTTGTCGAAAATAAAAATCATATATCCCGAATAATCCGCAGTATTCACCATGGAAACCACGTTTTCTTCATTGTCAAAGCCAAGCTTTGCAGGAATATAATCTCCCAGTGCGCTTGCCTTTGTATCAGAAAAAGCGGAAACCTTTGTCTTGTAAACCTGAGCCTTATCAGTAAAGAACAGCAAATCCGTTTTGTTGGTTGAATCGAACTCCTGCATCATGCAGTCGCCCTCTTTAAGCTTGTGTTCACTTGCCATACGCAAGGACTGAGGCGTACATTTCTTGAAATATCCGCTTTCCGACAGGAACAGCCTGCACTGATAATCAGGTGTTTCGTCCTCCTCATCGATTTCCTCAATATCTGTCTTGTAGAAGAACTGAGTTTTTCTCGACTGACCGTATTTCTTTGAAACCTCTTTCAGTTCGGAAATAATAATATTCTTAATCTTTTTATCACTGCCAAGAATTTCTTCCAGCTCGGCAATATCCTTTTCAAGCTGTTCAGTTTCTGATGTTCTTTTCAGAATATATTCTCTGTTAAGCTGACGAAGTTTGATTTCAGCAACATATTCTGCCTGAATCTCGTCAATTCCGAATCCAACCATCAGGTTAGGAATAACCTCTGTTTCCTCCTCAGTTTCTCGAATAATTCTTATTGCCTTGTCAATATCAAGCAGAATTTTTCCAAGACCTTTAAGCAAGTGAAGCTTTTCCTTTTTCTTGCTTAAATCAAAATCAGTTCTCCTGCGAACGCACTCCATTCGGAAATTTACCCATTCGTTCAGAATATCATAAACTCCCATAACTTTCGGATAACCATGCACAAGAATATTAAAATTACAGGAATAAGAGTCCTGCAACGGTGTAAGCTTATAAAGCTTTTGCATCAGCTTATCAGGGTCAACGCCTTTTTTAAGGTCGATACCGATTTTCAGACCATTAATGTCCGTTTCATCTCTGATATAAGTAATTTCTCTTATTCTGCCTGCCTTTACAAGAGCGATAATTTTCTCGATAATAGCCTCCACAGTCGTGGTATTTGGAATTTCCACGATTTCAAGGCATCTTGCGTCCTTATCGTATCTGTATTTCGCCCTCAGCTTTACAGAGCCTTTTCCTGTCCTGTAAATCTTCCTCAGCTCGTCCTCATCATATAAAAGGCTTGCTCCGCCCGGAAAATCAGGGCCTTTGAGAGTTTCGATTATATCGAACTCAGGATTTTTCATAAGATTTATAGTAGTTTCGCAGATTTCCGAAAGATTAAAAGGACACACTGACGACGCCATTGATACGCCGATACCAACGTTTGCATTTACAAGAATTGACGGAAAGCTTGCAGGCAGCAAGGTAGGCTCCTGCATGGTATTATCATAGTTCGGCACAAAATCAATAGTATTCTTGTCAATATCCTTAAAAAGCTCCTCGCAGATAGGTTCAAGCTTTGCCTCCGTATAACGTGAAGCCGCATAAGCCATATCACGGGAATAAGCCTTTCCGAAATTACCCTTGCTCATTACATAAGGGTGAAGCAGAGCTTCGTTTCCTCTTGAAAGACGAACCATGGTTTCATAAATCGCACCGTCGCCATGGGGGTTAAGCCTCATGGTTGCACCCACAATATTCGCCGACTTGGTAAGCTTTCCGTTCATAAGCCCCATTTTATACATTGTATAAAGCAGCTTTCTGTGTGAAGGCTTAAAACCGTCGATTTCAGGAAACGCTCTTGAAACAATTACGCTCATGGCATAGGGCATATAGTTTTTTTCAAGAGTCTGAGTTATCTTTTCTTCAACAACCAGACCTGCGCCCTCGATATAAGCGTCCATATTTGGAGTAGCGGACTTTTTTGTATTGTCCGCCTTTTTTCTAGCCATATAAATTTTCCTTTCCCAGAATATAATGTAGGCAATACCGCACAACTACCGCCTAACGGCTTTGTGCACGTCTAACTTGCCAATTTTTCGTCATCTTGCACAGAAACTCCTTGAAATACGCAAGTATTCCTGCGTCATTTCTATACAAGCTGACGAAAAATTTTCTGCGTTATCCGCACACAATAATTGTGCGGTATTGCCTTTAAAAATCTCAACATTTCTTTCCCGTATACTGAACCGCTATTCTGTTTTCGGGAGAAACGTCAAATGTATAAAGCATTATCAAAAACACCCATTCTAAAGGTTTCATAAGTATATAAACTATATCCGCTCTTGTAGGGGTAGTAATTTTCCTTGAAAGCGGATAGCCGTGATTATCATAGAAATTTCTTATTTTTTTATGGAACTTAGGCATTTTTTCGTGTATCAAATCCTCAAAAGCATTGGCAATGCAAAGCTGACGATTTACAATAATTTTTTCACCCAGTCTCACACCCATTCGCTGAGGTTTCACTATTTTGTCATGTCCACCTGCCGCAACTGTGCAAAGATAATGCCCCTCATACTGAACGGGCGGAGGAGGAACCTGAGTTGAAAAAGTCCAGTCGGCAGTCATGGTGAAAGCCTTTATTATTCCGTCTGCACTCTGTCCAAACAAAATAAGAATTACCAAAAGTACAGCAAGCAAAGGTATTAATGCCGCAAAAGCAAACCAATACCAGTTTGTGCTTTTTTTCAGCAGATTATAAATCATTCCGATAAATTTGTTTTTAGGCTGAGTTTCATTATGAGATAAATATTCCACTTGTTTTTTGACTTCTTGTCTTATAAGTCTTATTGACATAAGCAGAAAATTAATAGGAAAAACAAAAAGAACAAAATTTACGTTCTCAAAGCAATGCTTTATTATTTGCAGACAGAATACCAACCCCAGCACATTTCCCATATACACTCCGCCAATAAGCAAAGCGCTGATAATGGGCGGTTTTCTCCTTTTCATAAAGCTGAGCAAAAGCAGGCATATTCCACCCACAAGTGCAAAAAGCACAAAGGAAAGCGAAAAATCCCCCGAAATCGGCGTATGATATTCAGGATGTACTCCACCAAGTACAACAGGCTCATAATACTCCCCGTCACCGGCAAATGCACCCATATACATAACACTGTAAAAGCTTCCGAAAAACACAGTCAGAACGTCAAAAATGCAATACTGAAGCTTCTTTTTTGTGAAAAGCCTGACTATATTTACCACAGTCAGAAAAACAGGCAGACCGACAAAAGGTACAAGCAGAATAATCATCTGAATTATTTCTTCAAGTCTTTCCATTAAAAGCCTCCCAATAATCGCCGTTATGAAATATCTGCCATTTCAAGATAATCTATGCCGTTATTTGTAATAAAATCCTTACGTCCCTGCAAATCCTCACCCAGCAGCATATTAAACATCCATGCAGTCTGCTCAATATCATCAGGAGTAACTTTAATAAGACGTCTTGTTTCAGGGTTCATAGTAGTAAGGCTCATCATGTCAGCCTCGTTCTCACCAAGACCTTTTGAACGCTGAATCGTGTACTTCTGATTGCCTATCATACCAAGAATTTTCACCTTTTCAGACTCGTCATAGGCAAAATAAGTCTTATCCTTTGTTGTAATTTCAAACAAAGGTGATTCGGCAATATAAACATAGCCCTTTTCAATCAGCGTAGGTGTAAGCCTGTAAAGCATTGTAAGAATAAGAGTTCTAATCTGAAATCCGTCAACGTCGGCATCGGTACAGATTACAACCTTGTTCCAGCGTAGATTGTCAAGATTAAAGGTGGAAAGTTCCTTATTCTTACCGGTCTTAACCTCTACTCCGCAGCCAAGAACCTTAATAAGGTCGGTAATAATCTCATTCTTGAAAATCTTGTCATAATCCGCTTTCAGACAGTTAAGAATTTTTCCTCGCACAGGAATGACCGCCTGAAAATCAGCGTTTCTCGCCAGTTTTACAGAACCAAGGGCAGAATCACCCTCCACAATATAAAGCTCTCGCATAGACAAATCCTTTGAACGACAGTCAACAAATTTCTGCACCTGATTTGCAAGATCAATCTTGCCCTGCAAGTTCTTTTTCATATTAAGACGGGATTTCTCTGCACTTTCACGGCTACGCTTATTTACTAAAACCTGCTCTGCGATCCTTATTGCCTCGTCAGGATTTTCCACAAAATAGATTTCAAGATTGTGCTTTAAAAATTCAGTCATGCACTCCTTGATAAACTTGTTTGTAATAGCCTTTTTAGTCTGATTTGCATAGGAAGTCTGAGTTGAAAATGAACTTGATACAAGCACAAGACAGTCCTCAATATCCTGAAAAGATATAGGCTTTTCGTTTTTCAGATACTTGTTGTTTGATTTCAGATAAGAGTTAATCTGAGAAGTAAACGCCGACTTAACAGCGTCCTCAGGAGAACCACCGTGCTCCAAAAAGCTTGAATTGTGAAAGTATTCAATCTGCTTGACAGTATTTGAAAATGTGAATGCAACCGACAGCTTAACCTTATAATCGTCCTTGTCCTCACGGTCACGTCCCTTGCGGTCGCCGTTAAAGAACTGAACAGAGGTTAAATTCTGTCCGCCTGCAAGCTCGTTTACATAATCGGCAATACCATTTTCATAAAAATAAGTTATCTCCTCAAACGAACCGTTTTCACGCTCAATTCTCAGAATAAAAGTTATGTTAGGGTTTACAACCGCCTGCTTTTTCAGAACGTCTTCGTAAAAACTTCTGTCAATATTAATATCGGTGAAAACTTCAAGGTCAGGACGCCAATGAGTTTTCGTACCCGTTTCAGTTTCTTTGGTCTTTTCCTTTTTCAGTCCGCCGATATTTTCGCCCTTTTCAAAATGCAGGTTGTATTTATATCCGTCACGGATAACCTCAACATCCATAAACTCGGAAGAATACTGAGTAGCGCAAGCGCCAAGACCATTGAGTCCCAGCGAATATTCGTAATTATCTCCGCCGTTATTGTTGTACTTTCCGCCTGCATAAAGCTCGCAGTAAACAAGCTCCCAGTTAAAACGATTTTCACGTTTATTAAAATCAACAGGACATCCTCGTCCGAAGTCCTGAACCTCTATTGAATTATCCATAAACTTGGTAACAATAATTTTTGAGCCGTGACCGTCCCTTGCCTCGTCTATGGAGTTTGAAAGAATTTCAAATACAGAATGCTGACAGCCGTCAATACCGTCCGAGCCGAAAATTACAGCAGGACGTTTTCTTACTCTGTCCGCTCCTTTAAGAGAAACTATGTCGTCGTTAGTGTATTCCTTTTTTTTCGCCATTGCAATTCCCTTTCGTAATAATAATATAAACTAATTTGCTTTAAAGCAATATTCTTTGATTTACGTCATACAAAATACATTATAGCATAATTAATTTGCATTTGTAAATAGCAAAATCTGAATTTTTAGCAGTTTTAACAAATCAAAACGCCCTATTCATACGGCAGATATGAATTTAATACTGCAAAAACGGTTAAACTACTGGGGCAAATTAATTACAAAAGGAGTTTTTCATATGAGAACAGCGGAAATCGAAACAATAAAAGGCAGAGAAATAATCGATTCAAGAGGAAATCCTACCGTTGAGGCGGAAGTTATCCTGACAGACGGTTCAATCGGAATCGGAAGGTCGCCAAGCGGAGCGTCAACGGGTATTTTTGAGGCACACGAACTTAGAGACAATGATAAATCCCGTTACGGAGGAAAGGGAGTAAAAAAAGCTGTTGAAAATATCAATACGCAAATTGCCCCCATATTAAAGGGTATGGATTCAGCAGATATATATTCAATCGACAAAGCAATGATTGCTCTTGACGGAACTAACGATAAGTCAAAGCTTGGAGCAAACGCTATTCTTGCGGTATCACTTGCTTGTGCCAATGCGGCGGCAAATTTCTATAAAATGCCTCTTTACAGATTTGTGGGTGGAATAAGCGGAACTGAAATGCCGATTCCTATGATGAATATTCTCAACGGAGGTGCTCACGCCGCAAACAATATCGACGTTCAGGAATTTATGATTATGCCTATCGGAGCAAAAGATTTCTCAATGGGACTGCAATGGTGTGCAGAAGTTTTCCATACTCTTTCAAAAATCCTGAAAAACAGAGGACTGGCTACTTCCGTAGGCGACGAGGGAGGATTTGCCCCGAACCTTGAAAGCGATGAGGCTGCTATTGAACTTATCATTGACGCAATCAGACAGGCTAATTTTGTTGCAGGAGAAGATTTCGCCATTGCTCTTGACGCTGCCACAAGCGAATGGAAAACGGGCGAAATCGGCAATTACAAAATGCCTAAATCGGGAAATATTTATACTGCGGAGGAATTAATCAGCCATTGGGAAATTTTATGTGACAAATATCCTATTCGTTCCATTGAGGACCCCCTTGATGAAGAGGATTGGGAAGGCTGGAAACTTATCACCAAGCGTTTAGGAAATAAAATTCAGCTTGTGGGTGACGATTTGTTTGTAACCAACATGACAAGGCTTTCACAGGGAATTAAGCTTGGAGCTGCAAATACTATACTGATAAAGCCTAATCAGATAGGTTCCCTTTCGGAAACTATCGAAACCGTCAAGCTTGCCAAAAAGCATGGATACAAGGCTATTATGTCCCATAGGAGCGGAGAAACCGAAGATACGGCTATTGCAGACTTGGCGGTTGCTCTCAACGTAGGACAGATTAAGACCGGAGCACCATCACGAAGTGAGAGAACTGCCAAGTATAACAGACTTTTGAGAATCGAAGAAAGTATTGTACACTAAAACGGTACAAATTAAATAACTCAAAGTTATATTATATTGTTAATATTTCACCAAAATAAATTTTTTTCTCTGAACACTTGACAATGAGGGCAGAATGTGATAGAGTTTTATATGGTATATGTCTTATATTTTACTATTATGACTATATAATAAGGTATTTTCAATGGAGGGATTTAATTGGAAAAGAAGTTTTTTGAAGAATGGGAAGGTTTTGTCCCAGGAAAGTGGTCAAATGATTCTATAAATCTGCGTGATTTTATTCAGAAGAATTTTACTCCTTATGACGGCGACGAAAGCTTTCTTGCAGGTCCGACAGAGGCTACAAACAAGCTTTGGGCTCAGGTAATGGATTTGTCCGAGCAGGAGCGTAAAGCCGGCGGAGTTCTCGATATGGATACTAAGATTGTTTCTACTATTACTTCTCATGGTGCAGGCTATCTTGATAAGGATTTGGAGCAGATTGTCGGTTTCCAGACAGACAAGCCTTTCAAGCGTTCACTTCAGCCTTTCGGCGGTATCCGTATGGCTCAGAATGCTTGCAAAGAAAACGGATATGAGGTTGACCCTGAAGTCGTAAAGATTTTCACAGAATACAGAAAAACTCATAACCAGGGCGTTTTCGATGCTTATACTCCTGAGATGAAGGCTGCTAGACACGCTGCTATTATTACAGGTCTTCCAGACGCTTACGGCAGAGGAAGAATCATCGGCGATTACAGACGTATCGCTCTTTATGGTATTGATTACCTTGTTGAAGACAAGAAGCAGCAGCTTGCTACTTCTTTGGTTCGTATGACTTCCAAGAACATCAGACTCAGAGAAGAACTTTCAGAGCAGATCAGAGCTTTGGGCGAACTCAAAAAGCTGGGCGAGATTTACGGTTATGATATTTCACGTCCTGCTAAGAATGCTAAGGAAGCTATTCAGTGGCTCTACTTCGGTTACCTTGCTGCTGTTAAGGAGCAGAACGGTGCTGCTATGTCACTTGGAAGAACTTCAACATTTATTGATATTTATATTCAGCGTGACCTTGACAGAGGCCTTATTACTGAGGAACAGGCTCAGGAATATATCGACCACTTCATTATGAAGCTTCGTCTTGTTAAGTTTGCAAGAACTCCTGAGTATAATTCATTGTTCTCAGGCGACCCAACTTGGGTTACAGAGTCTATCGGCGGTGTTTCTATCGACGGTACTCCAATGGTTACAAAGACTTCATTCAGATATCTGCATACTCTTGATAACCTCGGCCCTGCACCTGAGCCAAACATGACAATTCTCTGGTCTAAGAAGCTACCTATTAACTTCAAGAAGTTCTGTGCTAAGATGTCTATCAAGACTTCTTCAATCCAGTACGAGAACGACGATATGATGAGAGTTACTCACGGTGACGACTACGCTATCGCTTGCTGCGTATCTTCAATGAGAGTTGGTAAGGAAATGCAGTTCTTCGGCGCAAGAGCTAACCTTGCTAAGTGCTTGCTTTACGCTATAAACGGCGGTGTTGATGAAAGACTCAAAACTCAGGTTGGTCCTAAGTACAGACCTGTTGAGGGCGATTATCTTGATTTCGACGACGTTATGGAAAAGTATGACGATATGATGGAGTGGCTCGCTGGTCTTTATGTAAATACTTTGAATGTTATCCACTATATGCACGATAAGTATTCTTACGAGAGAGTTCAGATGGCTCTTCATGACAGAGAAGTCAAGAGATACTTCGCAACAGGTATTGCAGGTCTTTCCGTTGTTGCTGACTCACTTTCCGCTATTAAGTACGCTAAGGTTAAGTGTATCCGTGACGAAGACGGCATCGTAACAGATTACGAGGTTGAGGGCGACTTCCCTAAGTATGGTAATAATGATGACAGAGTTGACAGCATTGCTGTTGATATTGTTGAGAGATTCATGAATAAGATCAGAAAGCACCATACTTACAGAGACGGTGTTCCTACAATGTCTATTCTTACAATTACTTCCAACGTTGTATATGGTAAGAAGACAGGTAATACTCCTGACGGCAGAAAGATGGGCGTACCTCTTGCTCCTGGTGCAAACCCAATGCACGGCAGAGATTCTCATGGTGCAACAGCTTCTCTTTCTTCTGTTTCAAAGCTTCCATTTGCTGACGCACAGGACGGTATTTCTAACACATTCTCTATTATTCCTGACGCTTTGGGCAAGGACGCACAGGTATTTATGGGCGACATTGATATCGAAAGCATTGCAAAGGACATGGAATAATGGGTATTAATGCTAAAAAAGATGAAGATGAAGCACAAGTAGATGAACTTGTGGAAATGATCGATAAACTCATAGGTGAAGGCGGCGGTCATCTTACCATTGACGTGGATGAAATGGTTCAGGGCGTCAAGGTTAAAACTTACAGAAGCAATGACTGCGGTAAAAAAGGCGCTTGTTGTCAGCCTAATGAAAAGGTTGACGATGATGATAATTTTTAATTACAGAAAGGATTGATTTTAATGGCTGAAATCAAAGTAAATGACGCTCAGGTTGAAAATCTCATCGGACTTCTTGACGGTTATGTTGAAAAGGGCGGTCATCATTTGAATGTTAATGTTCTTAACAGAGAAACATTGCTTGACGCTCAGCAGCACCCTGAAAAGTATCCTCAGCTTACTATCAGAGTTTCCGGTTATGCTGTAAACTTTGTAAAGCTCACTAAGGAGCAGCAGGACGACGTTATTTCAAGAACATTCCATGAAGGTCTTTAATTTAACGTTATAATACTAAGCAGGAATAGTGGACAGCTCAGTTGGGCTGTTCACTATTCCTTATTTAAGGAGGTTTTTTAAGAATGGAAGGATATATTCATTCTACCGAAAGCTTTGGTACGGTTGACGGACCGGGAATAAGGTTTGTGGTGTTTTTCCAGGGCTGTCCTATGAGATGCAAATATTGTCACAATCCTGACACATGGGAACCAAATAAAGGCGAGAAAAGAACGGCTCAGAGCTTGCTTGAAGAATATGATTCCATTAAGGAATTTCTGCGCAACGGAGGAATAACCTGCACCGGCGGAGAACCGCTTTTACAGATAGATTTCGTTATAGAGCTATTTGAAATGGCAAAGGCGAAAGGTATTCATACTTGCCTTGATTCTTCGGGAATAACTTTTACTCCTGAAAATACCGAAAAGTTTGAAAGGCTTGCGAAATGTACCGATTTAGTTATGCTTGATATTAAGCATATTGATGATGAGGAACATAAAAAGCTTACTACACATAGCAATAAGAATATTCTTGCTTTTGCGGAATTCCTTTCGGAGCATGGCGTTGAGCTTTGGATAAGACACGTTGTTGTTCCTACAATTACCGATAATGAAGAATATTTGTTCAAGCTGGGAGAATTTATGGCAAGACTTAAAACACTTAAAGCGCTGGACGTACTCCCGTATCATACTATGGGAAAAGTCAAGTATCAAAAGCTTGGCATGGAATATCCTCTTGAAGGAATTCCTCCGCTTGACAAGGAAAAGGCTGTCTGGGCGAGAAATATTATAATGAACGGTCTTAAATCCGCTTTAAAAAACAATAAAAGTGATATTACACTGTAAAATTCATCATGTTACGACTTATTTTGTTTTAGCATTATATGATTAGTTATAAATATTAATTTTATTAGTTATACCTTATAAAATTATACTAATTCAATGCTTATTTTAGAGCAGCACTGCACAGCTATCGTTTAACAGCATTGTGTCCATCTAACTTCAAATTTTGCGTCATCTTCACTGAAAAGCATTAAATATACGCAAATTCTCATTCTGAAAACTAATATTTTGGCATCATTTCTATACAATCTGACGAAAAATCTTCTGCGTTATACACACACAATAGCTGTGAGATGTAACCTTAGAATAATTTTCATTTGACGCACGAAAAAATTCTTAAAATTTTGGATTTTTTAAGGTTTGGTATTGACATTTTGTTTAATATAGATTATGATTATTATTGTACTATATTTTACAAAGAACAAAATAAGGTGAGTAAACAATGAATATAAAAAATTCGCTTACCATTCTTTTTGGTAAGCTTATGGTGAAAATTCTGCGGCTTTTCGGAAAGGACGCAGGAAATTTTCCCGGATTGGTGCTGTGGACAATTAATAAGGACTGTCTTAAAGCTTTTAAAGTTGAATGTCCTATCATTGCCGTTACGGGTACAAATGGAAAAACTTCTGTTGCAAATTATATAAGCCACATTTTTGAAAGCACCGAAAAAACTATTATTACAAACAAAACGGGAAATAATCTGGATACTGGGATTTGTTCCCTTTTACTTAGTCTTTGCGACATGAAAGGCAGAGTAAAAGCCGATTATCTGGTACTTGAAACGGACGAGTCCCATGTACCGGTAATATACTCAAAGTTAAAGCTTGAAACTTTGGTTTTGCTGAACTTTTTCAGAGACCAGCTTGACCGCAACGGCGAGGTTGAAACGCTTATTCTTAAAGTAAGGAATTTTCTTGAAACTTTTGAGGGAAATTTGGTGCTTAACGCTGACGACCCAAATGTTGCAAGACTTGGAAAGGCAAATCCTAACAATAAGAACGTTTTCTATTTCAGTGTTGACCGCTATGCGGGAGCAACTGAACAGCCCTATGAGGTTGGTGAGGGAAAATTCTGCCCGTTCTGCGGCACGGAACTTGTTTACGATTATTATCAATATTCTCATGTAGGCAAATTTCACTGTCCAAAATGTAGTTTTGGCAAAGTCCAGCCTTATGCTACGGTTAAAAATGTTAATCTTGGAATTCCATGTTTTGATATCGACAACGAAAATTATAAAATAAAGCATAGCAATATTTATTTTGTTTATAATTTAGCGGCTGTTTACGCCACGGCAAAGCTTTATAATTTTGATAAAAGTATTATTCATGAAACATTTGAAAAATTTGAAGTAAACAATGGCAGACTTGAACATTTTTTCATTAATGGCAGCCGTATTCTTGTGAATCTAGCAAAAAACCCAGTAGGCGCAAACATGACTATACGAATTATGAATGAACGTCCGGAGGAAAAGGAACTGCTTTTTGTTCTTAACGACAATCTTGCGGACGGTCACGACGTTTCATGGATATGGGATATTAATTTTTCCCAATTTAAAAATGTTTCAAGGGTTATTACAAGCGGAACCAGAGCATATGATATAGCTATCAGAATCAAATGTTCAGGCTACGACCCTGATAAAATAATTGTAAAGCCTGATTTGGACGATGCTATGAAAGCCTTATTTGCAACCAAATGCAATAAGTTTGCAATCGCTAATTATACCGCCGTTCAGCCTACAAGAACAACTATTATGAAATACAAAGATATGGTTGAAAAAAAGGCAGGTGAAGCTTGATGACCGTTCTGAAAATTCTGCATATGTATCCGAATTTGCTGGATCTATATGGTGACAGCGGAAATGTTGAAATTCTAAGTTACCGTTGTAAAAAGCGTGGTATTGATTTACAAATTTCCAAATATGTTATCGGTGATAATAAAATTGATTTCTCTGATTTTGACATTATTTATCTAGGCGGCGGAGCAGATTTTGAACAGCAAATACTTGCAGATGACCTGCTTAGCTGTAAAGACAAAATAAAAAAAGCATACGAAAACGGAACTTTTTTCCTTTTAATTTGCGGCGGTTATCAGCTTATGGGCCAGTATTATAAGGACTCAAACGGAGAAAAGATTACAGGACTTGGACTTTTTGACTATTACACTGTTGCGTCAACCGATAAAAAATGCAGGTGTATTGGAAATATAGTAATTGAAACTCAGCTTGACGGTGAACTTTACAAAATTATCGGATTTGAAAATCATGGCGGACAAACCCAGAATATCAAATCGCCTTTCGGCAATGTGCTTGCAGGAAACGGAAATTGTTTTGAAAGCAGTCATGAAGGATATTTTGAAAAAAATGTTGTTGCAACATATCTGCATGGACCTTTACTTTCAAAGAATCCTAAGCTTGCAGACCACATCATTAATTATGCAATGACAAGAAAGCTAGGAAAGCCTTACGAGGCTGAGCCAATAAACGACAAGCTTGAAGAAGAATGCCGTGAGGTGCTATTCAAAAGACTTTTGGGATAGCTTAAAATAATTTATATAACAAAACGGGCGAACAATATAAAATGTTCGTCCGTTTTAATTAAAAATCAATCCCTGAGTTCCGAAATAATCTGAATAAAGGATTCTACATCATTAAAATCCTTATAAACCGATGCAAAACGCACATAAGCCACATGGTCAAGCTTTTTCAAACCTTTGAGAACCATATCTCCGATTTCGCTGGTAGTGGTTTCCGTCTGCATTTTATTGGCAAAAGTATTTTCAATATCGTCAACCAGCTTGTTCACGTCATCAACATTTACAGGACGCTTTTTGATTGCAGTCTGCAAGCCCTTAAAAAGCTTTTGCTTATCAAAGGCCTCAAAAGAGCCGTCTTTTTTATAAACCATAAGCAATGGCTTTTCCACAATTTCATATGTTGTAAAACGCTTTCCGCAGTTTGTACACTCTCTGCGGCGGCGTTTTTTACCCTCGCTGGGACGGGAATCAATAACTTTTGTATCTTCATAATTGCAAAACGGACATCTCATAAAGGCACTCCCTTTCATTTCGGTCTCATATACACCTAAATATAGTATACCTATTACGATAATTATATCACATATTGTACGCTTTTGCAAGAAATTTTATTGATTAAATAAAAATATTCTTCTAGTTCATACACATTGGCATAAATATAGATATGCTCAATTAAAAAACTGTATATTCTACAAAAAAAGTATCTTGAAGAACGTAATTTAAAGCTTCGATAAAATCAAGAATTTCATCATCATTTCGTATATGAGTATAAGAATCCATAAAATTCATAATTAAACAATTTGAGTTTGTATAAAAAGTATCCATGTAATCATAAAAATTGTGAATTGTATCTATACTATTTTGATATTTTTCATCATCAGAATCATATTCATAAAGAAAAATATCTTTTATTTCTTCTTCATCAATATTATAATCATCATAAGCATATATTATAATTCCTGACATATAGACAGGTAATCGTTTTTCGGTTGCCTTTAAATAATTTGTAATCTCTTTCTGAATTTCATTGCTTAAATATTCTTCTGTAATTATTCTATTTTGAATTGCTTCGTTTAATAAATTTAATTGCTCTTGAATGTTATCTTCACTTTTTTTATCATCATATCCGCCCTTAACCGATAAAATTTTTGATAATATCTTACTCATTAGCGAACCATATCCTGGCACCATTTCTATAATATTTGGCAATGATTCAATAGTAACTTTTTTTATTGATTTAAGTAAATATGATAATTCATTTTTTTGACCCATAATCATTTCTCCCAAATTATATATGTCACTTCTGACGCAACACATCAAAAGTGACTTATTAATATTACAATATTGCTATGTAATTATAACTTGATAATTTCGCCCATTTGCTCTCTTCCTGCACCAACTGCGTTAGACTCGTCAGTATCAATGTGCATAGCAAGCTTGTAACTATCGCTTACTCTGATAACTGTGTCGCAAAGAACTGCGGTTCTTTCAGCAGACTCAATCTTAACAGCAACAATTTCGCCGTTTGTTACGCCGAATGTTTCAGCGTCAGCAGGAGTCATGTGAATGTGTCTTTTAGCAACGATTACACCCTTAGGACATTCAACCTCGCCGCATGGACCTACAAGCTTGCAAGCGCCTGAACCTGCAACGTCGCCGGATTCTCTGATTGGAGCGGCAATGCCGATTGAACGTGCGTCAGTAGCGGAAAGCTCGATCTGAGTAGCGTTACGACATGGACCCAGAATAGAAACATTAGCAAGCTCTTTCTTAGGGCCTACAACAGTAACTCTCTCCTCGCAAGCATACTGACCTGGCTGTGAAAGATCTTTCTTCTTAGTAAGAACAGCACCCTTTCCAAACAATATTTCCAAATCTTCCTGAGTAACGTGAACGTGACGTGCAGAAGTTTCAACAATAAAATTAGCCATAATAAAAAAACAATCCTTTCAAATACTTTTTTACAATTAATATTTTACTACTATTTTCGTCATAGGTCAAGAGGTTTACAAAATTTTTTGAAATTATGCGAAATTCAGCAGGCAAAATAGCTTATTTATTTTTGTGACAATATGCTGAAATATTGATGATAAAACAGCGAAATTTGACAAAAGTTAATTATTAGTTCAAATTTGCATATTATAATAAATTAAAGGAAAAATTCAGAAAAAGAAATGGTGGCATCATTATGAACGGATTCAGATATAAGCTAGCAATGTTCTTTCAAGGCAGATATGGCATAGACCAGTTATTTTGGGGAATATGCGTTGTGGCTACGATTTTAAGTGCGTCAAATTTGTTTATACGCTCCTTTGCTGTACAGATTCTAGTATATCTTACCTTACTGCTTGCAGTGGTGAGAGCATTTTCAAGAAACTGTAACAAACGCAAGCAGGAGAATGAAAAATTCTTAGGCGTTTGGAACAAGATTTTAGGTAAATTTTGCCTATGGAGGAACAAATTTAAAGACCGCAAAACTCATGTATACTGCAAATGTCAGGGCTGTAAAAAGACCTTACGACTACCGAAGCAAAAGGGTATGCACACGGTAATCTGCCCTAATTGCAGAAACAAATTTCAGATAAAAATTTAACCGCAGGACGACAATACAATGGATAATAAAGATAAACATGGTATAGAGTATTAAAAAGCCACTTTTGATTTTTATGTCAAAAGTGGCTTTTCGTTTTTTCAACATTGACTTTTTCTCATGCTAATGCTATAATTAACTAAACGTTAAATCTGAATTTGGAGATAATATTACTATTATGCAATCTGAAAACTGTAAAAAAAACAATCTGAAAGTAATTGACCGTGATGTAATAAAATACATCGCTGTTATTCCTATGATAATAGGGCATACGGTGTCTTATTTTCAAGAAAATGGAATTTTATATTTTGGCACCGTTTGGAATGTTCTGGCTGCAATAGCTTTGTTTGCCCCTCCTGTTTTTTTCTTTTCAATATCAGACGGATACATATACACCCGTTCAAAAAAGCAATACGCTTTGAGATTATTGATTTTTGCCGTGATTACTCAGATTCCTTTTGCACTTGTAAATTATGGAACAATATTCACTTTGGAATCAATACGAAATCTGAACGTTTTTTTCACCCTTCTTGCAGGACTATGTGCAATAATTGTATGGGAAAGCAACGTAAAGCTTATCACACGGATCATCAGCATTGTTCTGATCGATGCCTTAACAGTTGTTTTAGGCTGCGAGTGGATGATTTTCGGTGTTCCGATAATACTTGGAATGCATATTTTCAGAGATGCACCGAAGAAAAGATTCATCTTTTTTGCAGTCTGCACTATTGCAACACAGTTCATCACATGGTGCATGAATGTTTTTTCTCCCAGTTTCATTACAGGAACACTTTCAATGTTTGCAAGCTACTTTTTCAGAACTACTTTTTATAATGGGAAGAAGGGCAAACATCCTGTGTTTGCAAAATGGTTCTTTTACATTGTTTATCCCCTACATTTTACAGTAATATATATTCTTATACTGATATTTCAATCTAAATAATCATAACGACAAATTCCTAATTTATCTATCAGATAATAATAAAAAGCCTGAGATAAATTTTAATTCTTCTTAGGCTTAATTTTTTTAACATTGACTTTTTCTCATGCTAATGCTATAATTAACTAAACGTTAAATCGGAACTCCGAGAATGTAAATTACTGGCATAATTAACGAACTTAGTGTAAATAAAGGGAATATGATTTTATATGGCATTGATAAAGATGTTTTTGCCAATTATTATTGTTGGCACTATTTTTCTTACATTGATAATGTTACCAGTGTACTTTATTAGTAAGAAAAGGAATCCTGATGATTCGAAAAACACAATTTTGAGGTTAATAATATTAGCATTTTTAGCCACAACAATCATGACTTTATTGTTGGGTTCAGGATTAATCATGATGTATTTTGATGATTTAAAAGGATAATAGTTAAATGAAAATTCTGATTTATCTATCAGATAATAATAAAAAGCCTGAGATGAATTTCAATTCTTCTCAGGCTTTACTTCTTGTATTATAATACTTTTTATGATTTTATTTTATTTTTCAATGCTTTAAGCGTATTTCTGATATAACCTGCCACGTCGGAATCTTTTGATTTAATAACATATACTGACATAAACAAGCAGAATATTACTCCACCAACGGCAATCTGAACTAAAAGAGCCCAAATCTTTACAGGCAGAAAACGTCCCACAAATCTTACTCCAACGCACATTACTATTCCTGAAATCATTGGATACAAAGTTTTCAAAAGAAAACGTTTCAACGGAATTTCCTTGTAAACTCCTATACTCTGTATCATAAAAACTATAATATATGCAACGATTGTGCTGATTACTGCTCCGTTTGACTCCATGCGAGGAATAAGCAATGCGTTCAGAACTATATTGACCACCGCTCCGCTTACAACAGCACAAAGGTAAATTCCGTCTTTATTCTGAGGAATGATATACTGGGTTCTGATTACATTATTGAAAGATATAAACAGAATTATCACAGAAATATATTTAATAATTTCACCCGTAAGCGTATACTGACTTCCGAAGAATATTACCGAGAAATTCTCCGCAATGCTCATCATTCCAAAAGTCAGCACCGATGCAATAATCATTGAAAATTCAATAGAAATACTGAGATACTTTGCGGCGTCCTTAGTATTTCCGTTTTTATACATATTGGACATTCTCGGCAGCATTATTGTGCCAAGAGCCGTAATTATTCCGATTGGAAACATTATCATTTTATCCGCATATTCGTAACAGCCAACCTGAATCATGTCGCACATATCACCAAGCATTACCTTGTCTATGGTACGGAAAAGGCTTGTTGCTATGGTTGCCACAAACAATACGCAAAGAGGTTTAATATTCTGAATCATAATCTGCTTGTCAGGCTTGACAAACTTGACCTCTTTTCGTACAAATGCCCAGATAACGCTCTGGCTCACAAGATTTCCAACCGCCATTACAAGCGTATAAATCAAAAGGTCGTTCTTATCCCTTACACAAATAAATACCATTGCCACCGTTAAAAGCTTAAAAATGGTATTTCTCGTTACTGTTATCTTAAACTTTTCAAGCCCGAAAAACAGCCAGTTTATATCCAGCACCGCCGCAAGCACATAAAGCCCCTGCACCGCCGCATAAATACGATACTCGCTGTCGCTGAAAAAAATATACAAAAAATATACCACAAAGGCAAGTGCCGAAATAATAAAATGCAGAGTAAACAAACTGCTGAACACAAGATTAAGCTGTTTTTTATCGTCCTTAACCTGTGCAATAAGTCGGCTGCCGTGATTGTTTATTCCAAGCATTGCAAACAGCACGAAATAGTTTGCTATTGTATATGTATAGGAATAAATTCCTGCATTTTCCGCCCCAAGCACACGGGAAATATAGGGTGCTGTCACAAAAGGCAGAATCATTGTCAGCAGCTGATAAGCTGACTGAAATATAAAATTTTTCTTTACATTACCCATAATTTCTCCTGTTAAAGCTTTAAGCTTTTGCTTAAATGGCGACTTGAATCGTTATCGCTGATTTTCTTTGCAGGCACTCCTGCAACAGTAATTGACGGCTCTGTTATGCTCTTCACTACCACAGCGTTTGCCCCCACTGCTACGTTATCCGCAACGGTAATATTTCCGATAATCTTTGCCCCTGCACCAATATAAACGTTGTTTCCGATTTTCGGAGCATCACTTTCACCGCTTGTTGCACCGATTATTACCCCCGTCTGCACCCGACAGTTTTTGCCGATATGAGCACCCTTACTCACCGCAAGATAGCCGTAATGCACAATGGCAAGACCTTCCTCAAAAGCATTTATCGGTACGGAAAATCCCAGTTTCACGCTTATTTTATGAAATTTAAGCTTATAATATATCTTCCCCAGTTTATGAAAAATTCCGCCCGAAACGTTATAGTAATATTCCAGCTTTCGCATTGTTACTATAAATTTAAATATTTCGTCACCGTAAAACTTTGGCTTACCCTTGCGGTTCATTGCCGCAGCGTCCTGTGATAGATAATATTCCAAATCTTTTTTGCTTGTTATCATTTTACTTCTCCTTTTTATCAAGAGAACGAATAAATTTATTCATCAAATCATAATTAAGCTTTGCAGCGTCAAGAATTTCCTGTGAAAGCACCACAGGTTTATCATAAAAACGCTCGATAACTTCGCCAGCCTCGTCTGCGGAAACATTTTTAATCGGTCTGCATCTGTCAGATTCGCCGATTTGCTTGTAATATCTTTCAATCTTCTTAGAGTTAAAAGGGAAGGACGCAACAGGCTTAGACAGCGAACAACTGACAATTCCCACATGAAGTTTTGAAGTAATTACAAAATCTGCATAATTAATCAGATTTATCATTTTCTGCGGATTTTCGTACTGATAAACGTAAGTTTTATCCGTGTTAAGCTTTTTAGCAATTTCATCAAGCTCAGTCTTTCTGCCTGCGGAATACTGGTCAACAGTCAGCACTACACCAAAATCCTTGTGGTTATCAAGAAATTTATTAAGTCCCGGAATAATTTTTTCCTCCATTATTTTTATCTGTGCGGCAGACAAAGAGCAATGAAGAATAAGGATTTTTTCAGTACCGCAGTTTTTCTCAATCTCTTTACGAGTTTTTTCGTCCAAAGGCTGAGCATTTTCCTTGGAAACAATCTGAGCTGCGTCTGCGGTAACGTAAATTTTCTTATTTACTCCGATTTTTTCAAGAAATTCTTTCGACTCGTCATTTCTCACAGAAATTACAGAGGCATGATTAAACACCTTTTTTATTCCTTTTACAAGAAATTTATGGCTGATAGGACCTGCACCCACGCCGATTATTGCAAGAGGTTTCTTAAACCAAATAGCATAAAGACCTAGTTTTACATGCTTGTAATATCTGAGCAAAGCCTCTTTCAGCGAGGTAGTTGTTTCGCCGAAATAACCACCCGCCATAAAAATCATGCCGTCACAGCTGCGAACGTCCTTAAATGTACATTTATCAGTATAATTCATTGCCTTTTTGAAATGCTCGGACAATGCGACTACCTCATTTTTCACAGGAAGTTTATTCTCATAAAAAAGAGTTTGACCCTTGTTATTCTTTTTACATTCCTTATAAAAAAGCTCGGCAAAAAGACAGTCACCAAAATTTGAGCCAACCGTTGAACCATGAATTATTATTTTTGGCATTAAATAACCATTCCTTTCCTTTTACCATGCTTTTCTTGTAAGCCTTTTATAAACAAATCCGAAAAACATTGGCAAAATCAGTGCATAAACCGCTGTTCTCAGAATTTCAACCGATGACGACCTAACAAGATTCAACAAAAGATAAAACATTCCGTAATATTTAGCCGTTTCATAAGGGCTGTCCTGACGTTTCATGTGCATTATTCGGCTGATTACAAAGCCTATGATTACTGCAAAAAATGGTGCAAGCAATCCAAAGTTACAATATACTTCCTCGCCCAAAGCGGCGCCAAGGGAGTGACCTGTAATTGATTTACAATCCCAGTGAGCAGAAATGCTAAGCAACATTCCGGGGAAAATCATTCCAGACATTGGGATTGCCGTAAGAGGGCCAAGCAGATAGGTCATACCCATTTTATATGAAAATACCGAAGGAAAAAACTGTATTCCCGCCGCATAAATAAAGTATGTAAGACCAAATTCTGCAAATGTTTCATAAATAATATTTGAAGTTGTCAGCGATTCAATAAACAAATCCCAGAAAGTTCCGAAAGAGTCAATAACCTGCATTCGTCCGTTTCTGATAGCTTCAAGCATACTCAACGCAAGCACTGCCACTATTCCAAGGGGAACAATTCGCTTCCAGTTAAGTTTAATATCAAATCGTTTCATGTAGCACAGAATAATCGAAATAAATGATGTAATAACATATCTTCTATCGCCTGAAAGAATCATTACAGCCACGCTGTATGCCGAAAAAACAAATAGTATTTTATTTACATTTTTTCTTTTTATTGCGTCAGAGCATATAAGAAAAACTACTCCAATAGGCAACAGCATTCCCAAAGCATATGTCATTCCGTTAGTATTTGCCAATGCGATATATCCGGAATTTGCACTCTGAGCCTTAATCTGCGAATAGTCATTCATCAGTCTGAACGGCAGACTAAGAATTACCATTGCACAGCCGATAAACCTCATACAACTGCCACTGTATTTGTCTTTTATTTTAAATATATCAAACAGCTGTGATTTTTCAATCTTATGAGGTTTCCAGAACAGACCAAGAAAAAGACTCTGGATAAAAACCAATCCGTAAACCGCTGCCTTATATAAAGAGGTATCCTCATAATAAGTGAATAAATTCCAGAAAATATCACCATCAAGATTAAACCCATGCAGAAATACACGTCCGAAAATAAAAATATACTGCAAGGAAATAAACCAAATTCTGAAATCATAATATTTAACTTTCATTTTGCGCATACAAACCATCTGATATACAAACAGCACAATAGCCATTATGCTGACGGTATGTGCCCAATTCATAGGCGCTTGAACTGTATCCCATACAGTCCACATATAAACTGTAAGAACGATCCAGACTAAAAGGTTCAGGAATGTCCTCAGTTTCATTGAGCTTTTAATCATATAAACGTCCATGTTTCCAAATGGAAACATATCCTCCTTCCGACGTTTTGTGAAGTTTTACACAAAACTCGTGCGAAATTCATTTAAACCTGCACCTCAGAGATTGATACTTTTCAAAGCTTTCTTCCACTTCTCAATAATGCTTTCCACAGAAAAACGAGTGCGTACAGCACAAGCCTTTCTTCCCATTTCAGCAGCTTTTTTAGGATTATCCGCCATATATTTCATAGCCTTAAAAAGTGCCT
>JBJERA010000207.1:0-6081 GCA_051882035.1 Hominimerdicola sp. | reverse complement strand
CTGTATAAGTCATTTCGCTTGCCGACAATGAAATCGTGCATTCTGAAATGTCTTTTGTAGTATTTTCCGAACCTGCTCCAACAGAAACAAATCTTACATCAGCGCCTGAATTTTTAGGAGTAAACTCACCTGTTATCGGAACATAAACAGCTGCCGCTGGTTCGAGATTTACAGCAGATGAAGAAGTTGTAAGCTTAGGCTGAATTTCATTTGCCCATTCTTCACCCATAAATCCATACTTACCCTGACTGTCTTTCTGATAAAGAGCTATGTAAAAATTCTGAATAAGCGTAGGCACGTCAACACCAAGCTTTTGTGCAATGTTTTCCAAATAACCTTCCTCAGTAGTCTGGAAATCCATAATAATCTTTTTATAGATAGACTCATCACCATATTGAGTTCTGATATACTGACTAAACAGATAAGAAAGTGCATAATCACTCAAATCGCTCTGCCAATCTACAAGAGAGAAATTATTGGTATATTCATTGAAATACTCTACATTATAAGACAGCGGACCATAAATAAGGTGAGAAGCCGCCTCTGAGAAAGCCTCATTCAGATAAGTAGGCATCATTTCACAATCTGCGTCATATCCGCCCTGCCAATAATAAGCAGAAAAATTAATCATATGTTGAAGCTCGTGCACTATTGTTTCATAAGCACCCGAAACACCGTTTACCATTAACTGATTAGAGTCGATGTGAAGCATATCCATATTATTTACATAGCCAATAGATGAATAATCAAAATAGTCAGCAGTTGAAAAAAATCCCCCTAGATAACTATATGTTGAAGTTGACTCTCTGTCAATATCGTAGCAGACAAGTGCAACCTTGTTGTCTCCGTCAATATCCTTTGGCGAACCGAAAGCATACTCCATTTTTGGGAACTGCTTATCATATTCATCGCCAAGAGTTTTTGCGTCAGTTGAACTAATAGCACTTTGACCGCTAACAGGTGCCCAAACTGTGCAATACGCTCCCACATGAAGAAGCTCAAATTCTACATTCTCATAACAATCCTCAAAAGTTTGTCCCTCACAATTTTTCATTACAGTAAGAATCTTTGTATTACCAACCTCATAATATTGAGGCTGAGTATTCAAAGAAAACAGTTTCTTACTATCCTTCTTATCGGGAATTGGGAACTGAGGAATAGTTGCCTGAGGGTCTAGCAGGTAATTACCGTTATCATCGACACCCATTATTGCATCAGGCTTTTTTGAATTTTCAAGAAACAATGTGTCAATATCCTTCAAATTTGCAGAAACACTAGACAAAGTTCCCGTAGACTGCGAGTCAGTTATGCTAGTATTAACCGCTATAAGCACCTCCCCTGAATATGGGGCAACAGTATCAACTGCCGAAGCAGTTAATCCTACGCACTGAGCCAACGTAAGCACTGCTGAAACAACAGCAGCAGTCGCCTTTTTTGTAATCGTATTCATGATTGCATCACCTTTCTAATAAACTATTGATTTTTAAACCTTATAAACTTATAAAATTTATATAATTGTATCACGATTAAATTAATTTGTCAATAATTATATTTTTAGAAATATTGACAAAAATACTCACCAAAAAGTAACATTGTGGTGAGTATTAATTTCATATTTCAGCAGCCCTTACTGTAACTCTGCTCCAACCGCTCCATGTGCAGGTGAACAAAGTCAAATCCCAATTTTCCGAATCACGTTCCATACCGACAACATCTGTGCCGCCAATCAGTTCCGACGCAACTACTTCATAAGTACGAATTTTACCGCTGCATTCAGTGAAAAGTATTTTATCACCGCTGTTCAGCTCGTCAATTCTATCAAAAAATGAAGTGTAATTATGTGCCGCAATAATCAAATCGCCCCCCAAAGCTGTACCTGAATATCTGCATGGAGCAATATCAAGATTTGCATAACTCCATTCGTTCATAACAGGCAATTCAAGATTGATTTTGGGAACAGAAATTATTCCGATATATTTTTTTCCGTCAAGGTCAATAGCAGTCTCACTTTCTTCATCAGAAGTTTCATCTGAAATCTCAGGCATATATTCAGAATCGCCGTCATTTTCAGGCTTAGGTATCTCCTGATTAAGCTGTTCAACAACTTTTTCAGCAGCCTTTCCGCCCTGACTGTCCCAATAAACATTCCATACCACCAAAGCTATTGCCGAAAAAATAAGCAAAGCCCCTGCCAGTATGAAAAATCTGCCTTTGGATTTATCTCTTTGCATTATTTATTCCCTTTACCTTTATTGAGTCTGCAACCTATCGAAATCAACAGCAAACCGCAAAAAGCTAATACAGGAACAGGCCACCACAGCTGACCTGTTTGCGGAAGTCTGTTATTTCCATCACTTCCGGTTGTTCCGCCGCTGCTGCCTGAACCGGAACTAGAATCAGGTTCACGGTCTCCATTACCGCCGTCAGTAGAATAGTGGTTGTTGTCAACGTAATAAATAGTCTCATTTAATCTGTAAATAACAGAATACTTCTCAACTATTGTTTCCTTAACTCTCCACTGAAAAATAGGGGCGCCTGTCCATTTATACTGCCAGTTGTTTGTTTCATCAAGAATTACAGTTTCTACAAGTTCATTATTTCTGAAAATTTCAACTTTAATATTGGAAGGTCTGTCGCCGAGATAATCTTCATCACCGAACCAACGCTTTCTGACTGTATATTCCACATCAGTATCAGGGATTTCCTGTAACTTAAACTTAGGATACACCGTTAAATCAGCTTCTTCGCCATCTGAAAATTCAATGAGCATTGGCGAAGGCAAATGTCTGATGTTATCAACGATCCACGATTCTCCGCTGATAAGATAAATTCCTGTTCCAAGTCCATTAAAAACCAGTTTCCCGTTTTCATCTGTAATCGCAGATAAAATTGGTGTTAGATTGTCTAACACGGCATAGTTTTCAAGGGTATCAGCTGCGTCCTGAAAACCTGAAACACTTGTGTCCTCCAAAGAAACAGGATAATCCGCAAAATCTCCGTAAAGTGCAAGCTTTCCATCAGATTGCCTTTCAGCAACCTTGTATATGCTCCACTTGACATTTGTATAAGATTCTCCCTCGCTTTTGCAAATCAATGTAAGCGAACCGCCCTCGACAGCTGCTGAAACAGTGGGCAAAAGTCCTGCCAAAATAATAAGTATCGTCCCCGCAACGCACAAAAATGCTTTACTGAAACCTTTTGCTTTTGAGTACATTTCCAATGCCCTCCTCTCGTTATTATTGGGTTTTATCAATATTTTCAAAATCGGCTAATGTAATTTTTTTCTTGCGTGAGGCTGATTTTCCTCCAAAAGTCCAACTTGCAATAAGAATTATAAGCAGAGGTGCCATAATAATCGGAACAACTATCATTGGATCAACCTGAACTGCATCAGAAGACACCTTTACATTGTTCGGATAAACCGTTTCTACTCTATGAGCCCTTACTAACATTCTATGGGTATTTATTCCATAAGGTGTACAAGTCATAAGAGTGACATAATCTCCGCCCGGAATAATGGCAAGATTTTCAGTCTCATCAGGCTTTACAATCAAAATCTCCTCAACCTCATAGGTGTAAATTTCATTCAGCACCGTTATGGTAAATTCATCGCCCTCTTCCATTTGATCGAGGTCACTGAAAAGCTTTGCAGAAGGCAAACCCCTATGAGCTGAAATTACACAGTGAGTATTTTCTCCTCCAACCGGCAGAGATGTTCCTTCCAGATGACCAACGGCAACGTTCAGCACTTCTGCGCTTGTACCATGATAAATAGCAAGCTGAACCTGAATTTTAGGAATGGTTACATAACCCATTATTCCGGTTCCTGAAACATTAAGAACATCCTCATAGTCGGAAAGTTTGTCATAATTAGCTAACGGCGAATTAAGTTCGGCAAGCCTGCGATTATAGTCGTGAGCTTTTTCAAGCACTTCGGAATAATCTTTTTCAGAAAGCTTATCAACCGCCTCATCATAAGTTGCGATTGCTTTGGCTTGAAGTCTTTCATTCCACCAGTTGCTGACAATAGGATAAAGCATTACGGAGAGCCCCACAACTAACAGTAAAACTAATATAATTGTAGAAATTATACTTTTTTTCTTGTTCATGGAGTCCTCCCTAATGCCTGCCGCCAAAAGAGGCGGCAGACTATATCAGGTTTTTTAATTTAAGAGAAATTAATAATTACATATCCTTATTCTTCATGCGCTTCTTAGCAATAAGAGCTACACCAGAACCAATTACCAAAGCACCACCGGCAAAGTAGAATAATGTAGTACCCATTCCACCTGTTTCAGGAAGTGATGACCCCTTGGTATTCTCGATATCAATTGTAACTGTACCAGTTGTATAATTACCTGAACCATTTACAGACAAGGTTTCAATAGGATTTGTGTCAGCAGCCCAAGCATCAACAGTAGTTGTAAGTGTAGATGCAATTTCTACTGTAAATGGAGTAGTAACATCATTAAATCCATCTGGAGCCTTTGTTTCTTTGAGATAATATGTATCATCATCAACACCGGAAATTGTTATTGCATCTGTACCATTTAATGTCAACTTACCAGCAGCATTAGTTGTAAGTTCAGTAGCATCAGCTTCCTCTACCCAGCCTGTAATTTTGCCGTTAGTACCAATTTTTGCATACTTGCCGTCTTCTCTGTAAAGCTTGAACTTAGCACCAGCAAGAGTAGCATGATCAGCAGCATTTACCTTAGTGATATCAATAGCGTATGTAAGAACTCTTACTTCATCCTTATCAGTTTCTGTAAGATCGCTATTCTCACCCGGAGTATCTTCATCCTCACCATAACCAGTACCGTCATAGGTGCTTTCAGGGTTATTAGAATATGTAAGAGTTACTGCGTTGTCGTTACCTGTTGTTGGAGTAACAACAAAACCTTCATCAAGAGTTGCCTTATAAACTACAACAATCTGCTCTCCACCAAGAACTGCATTACCATCTTCATCTAAAAGTGCTTTTACATCATTGCAAGTGAAAGAAATAGACTGAGTACCATCAGCATTATTCGTTATACCGCTAGCTGTAATACCAGAATTTATTTTCTTATAAACAGGATCGCCTTCACCATCCTTAGTAATACGATAATACTCATAGCTATCAGCAGTAATAGTCAAACCTTCTGAAAGTGTATCATCAAGTCTGAAATAGAAGTGCTCATATGCAGAAAGGTTTGTTGGAATTGTTGCAGTAAGTTTAAATGAAACACTTTCATTAAATTCTGCATCAGCTGTATCCTGCCAGCCTGAACCTAAAACTGTAACACCGCCTTCTTCCTCTTCCCAAACTTTCTTCTCAACTGATGCTGTGTCAGTAACCTTTGCTTTAATGGTTACACCACCATCATCAGCTACCTTGAGCAAAGATCCTGTAACCTTATTATTGGTTTCGGAAATATAATAGTAACCTTCATCAACATTATTTACACCTTTATTCAAAGTTGTACCAGTTGTAAGAACGCCTTCAGTTTTAAGAGTTGTTGCAATAGCATCTGCCGTCATGGTGCTCAACTTATCTGCAACAGCCTGAGCAGTTGAACTTGCATCAAGTCCAAGTGCTGTAATAAGATTAGCGGAATTTACATCAGCACCGAAAGCAGCATTAGCAAGAATTTTTGAATCTCCCTCAGTAGTAAAATCACCTGTCAAAATCTGATAAGATACATAAGTATGAACATCATCAGTTTGAACTGTAATAGTTGAAGTACCTGCTGCCATACCTGTAATCATAGTTGCCGGAGCAGCTACTGTTGCTGCCATAACCAAAGCTGCACTCAAAGTTGCCATTCTCTTCACAATGTTAATAGTTCTCATAATAAATTCTCCTTTTCAATTTTAAAATTTTTATTTGCAACGGCGTTTTTTTCGCCGTTTAGCTACTAATCCTACGCAGGACGTACCAAAAATTGCTCCGCCTGCAAAATAATAAATTGTTGTTCCAATACCACCGGTTTCAGGCATTACTACGCCGGAATCCTGAGTATTTGTTATAGTTATTTTAGCTGTTCCGCCTGCAACCACTGTAAACGCTTGTCCACCAGATGAAGTGTAACCCGGCAC
>JBJERA010000206.1:0-6162 GCA_051882035.1 Hominimerdicola sp. | reverse complement strand
GCAACAAAATTATGCTCGAAAATCCGCACGCAAATCCTATGTGGACAGGTTCTAACTTATAAGCACTCCATTATTATCAAAGGTATAGGTCACGCCGTCAATTTTTTTGCTGCCGGTAACAACAGTACCGTCATTATTATTGTAGTATTGCCGTCCGTTCCATGTTATCCAGCCACCCTTGATATAACCGTCCTCTCCAAGATTGTAGAACTTTCCGTCAATTTTGACAGGTCCTCTAACCTTTACTCCATTTTGCAGGTAATAATTCTTACCGTCAATTTCCGTCCAGCCCCTTGCAAGCTGTCCGTTATTCTTGAAATAATAATCAAGACCGTCAATCTTGTTCCAGCCTGTTACAGCCTTGCCGTCGCCGCCAAAGTAATAATAAGTAGAACCGTTAGTAGTCACCCATGTGTCAGTAGCTGCTCCGCTGGCTGTCAAATAGTAAACAGACTTATCCTCATCTGTGAAAAAGCCTTCACGCATAACTCCGTTATCCTTGAAACTGTATAACTCTCCATCAATAGTCTGCCAACCTGTAACAGCTACGCCATTATTGTTAAAGTAATAATGTTTGCCGTCCTCTTCTGCAAAGCTGTTGGTGCGCCAAGAGCCATTTTCGTTCATATACTTTGTATCGCCGTCAATAACAGTCAATCCCTCTGCGTACTTTCCGTCAGATGCAAAAATATAAGTTGTTCCGTCATCATAAAATTCACCCACAGCTGCTGCGCCGGTTACGCCGAAATAATATTTCTTTCCCTTGATAGTTTTCCAGCCCGTAGCCTTTTTGCCTGTATCAGGGTCAAAATAAAATTTATATCCGCAAATCGTAACCCAACCGGTAGCAAGAGTATTGTCATCATAAAAATAATACTGTGACAAAACACCACTTCCGCAGGCACTATACACCTTGCGGTCATAGCTGTTAAAGGTGTCGTCACCATACTGAGAGGCAATACTCTGCATTTCACTATATTCCTCTGAGTCAAGTTCCGACCTGTCTGTTGTTTCATACTTTTTAAGCTTTTTGCAGTCGGATTTCAGCTTGTCAACAGCCTGCTGCTCGCTTTCGGAATAATCACCGATTTTCTTCCAACCGTAAGCCGCTTCATGGGTTTCAGGGTCAAAATAGTAAGTATCTCCGCCGAAAGTTTCCCAGCCTGACGCAGAAATTCCGTTATCATCAACATAATAAAGATTTCCGTCAATTTTTTGCCAGCCGGTAGTCAGTCTGTTTTTATCATTAAAGTAATAAAAATCCTCTCCGATTTTTACAAAGCCTTTTCCCGCTCTGCCCTTTTTATCGAAATAATATGTATACGGAGGTTCTTCGTACCAGCCCACCGTCATTACACCGTCGCTGCCGAAATGATAGCGATTCTTGCCGATAGTCTGCCAGCTTTTAACCATTTCACAGTTTTCATTGAAATAGTAAGTCTTTTTTTCAATCTCAACAAATCCCTGAGCAATAATTCCCGTTTCCTCGTCGGCATAATAATACTTCTTATCCTGATTTATCCAGCCTTTGTGCATTACTCCGCTTTCTTCCTCAAAGAAGTATCTGTCACCGTTTATAGTCTGCCAGCCGGTCAGCATTTTTCCGTTTTCGTCAAAATAGTAAGTCTGGTCGTCAACCTCAACAAAGCCTATTGCCATTTCACCTGAATTAAGGAAATAATACTGCTCATCATTGATCTTTACCCAACCCTTGCAGATTTTACCGTTTTCGTCATAATAATAGCTTTCACCGTCTTTATGTGAAAATCCCGAATCAGGAAAACCGTGGTCGTCATAATAATACTGGGCACCGTTTATATCGCACAATCCGGTTCTGAAAATGCCTGATTCGTCAGAGAAATAATATTTCTCTCCGTTAATTTCAACAATTCCCCTTTGAATTACGCCGCTTGTATCAACGTAATACTTATCTCCACGATAAGTCTGCCAACCGCCCTGCATGGTAAGACCGTCCTCGTCAAAGAGGTAGCAGGCGCTGTCAATCATCTGATAACCGGTTGCTCTTTCGCCGGTTTCTTTGAGAATATAGTAAGACCGCCCGTCGCTTGTGTGCCAGCCCGGAGCATAATGGGAGCTGTAAAACAAATAGCCTCCGAACCCTGCACCCATAGCAATAGTACAAATTGCAGCCACAGAAATAATTGTTTTCTTATTTCTTGTAATATTATCATGATATACTCTATGCATCAGATTTTCTTCCAGTAAGTTGTTCTCCAAATTCTCTAAGCTCATAAAAAATCTTTCCTTAAATATAAAAATTGCCTTAAAACAAAGTTTACTTTTTACAATAACACATAATACATTATACCACACTTATTTTTGAATTGCAACCCTTTTTCGTCAAAGCTGATTTACAAAAAACGGACTTCGCTAAAAGCAAAGTCCGTAAAACTTTTATGTATTTATTATTCTGCCTCAGCAGTTGAAGACTCGTTCTCAGTTGTTTCATCTTCGGTAGTTTCGCTATCCGTTGTGTAAAGGTCACTGAAATCCATTTTCTCCCAATTGGAAAGGTCAGGAAGTTCGATCTTGCCAGAATCCGCCTCGTATGAAATAACCTCAACAGTTACAGTTTCTCCTTCGACTTGCGACTCTGCCTTTACAAGAGTACCCTCGCTGTCAAAATAATATTTAAGTGTAGCAACGGAAGTTTCTGTACTTGCAGTTGATTCATCCGTGCTTTCGGTTTCTTCAACGGTCGTATCACCTGTGGGAACAGTATATGTTTCACAGGTCATACCGTCATCGGTTGTTTCAGAGCTTACAAAGGTATGTTCCTCAGGCAGTCCCACAGAATCCTCGGCGGAAATTGTCATTTCTTCCGATTCGCTGGTATAATATGTTTTGGTAGCTTCATCAAGGGTGTAAGAAACATTGTCAATAGTATACATTTCTACTGACTCGCCTGACATTTCCATCTTAATGTAAGAATTAGTTCCGTCATAAGAGATTGTCATTGTCATGTCTGAGGAAGAAAGTGTAACTGTGTAATTGTTGGAATTAAGCATATCTGTAAATTCCTCAGCCATACCTTTTTCAGACGCTTTGCTGCCCTCAGCAATCGTATTACTTGAAGCTGCAGAAGCGTCAGCCTTTGAACTTGAATCATCAGACGAGCTACATCCGGCAGCAATAGTACAAGTCATGATAAGCGAAACCATGATTGCAGCGATTCTTTTCATAAACAAACCATACCTTTCGTAAACTTTTCACTTTATGTTTTATATTTTATTCCTCAGCAGCTTTGGAAGATGATGTTTCATCTTCAACAATGTCCTCATCTATAATTTCGGTATCTATATCACCAAAAAGGCTGCTTGCGTCCTTTTCTTCCCATTCGCTCAAATCAGGAAGTTCAATAGTAACATCGCCTGACTTGAAGTCTGTAATGTCCATTGTATATTCTTCGCCACTCTCATTAGATGCAAACTTCTGAATTACGCCGTCGCTGTTAAAATAGAACTTGATAGTAGCTTCATTAGTTGCAGCAGAATCTTCTGTGCTTTCTGTTGATAAATCATCATAACTTTCAACGGGAATAGTATAAATTTCGCAAATCAGACCGTCCTCAGTCTCCTCTGAACTTACAAACTTGTAACCTTCTGGAAGAAAATTTTCCGCATTATTTTCTTCTACTGAGTCACCCTGCGACTCAGTCTTGTAATATGATTTTGTGGAAGAATCCAATGTGTAGGTGTAACCGTCAACAGAATATGCTTCCATTGTATATCCCATCATTTCATACTTAAAGTAGGAATCTTCACCTGCATAAGCAACAGTCATTACAACATCGCCCATAGATTCATCGGATGTTGAAATAATCATAGAATAGTTGTCAGAACTTAATGTTTCTACAAACTGCTCTGCAAGAGTTTTGTCAGACTTGTTTTTAGAGTCAGCAGCTGATTCATCGGCAGTTGACTCGTCGTCAGTTGAATCATTTACCTCAGCACTTGAACTTGCGGAAGAATCAGCCTTTGAGCTTGCAGAACTTGAATCGTCAGATGAACCGCAGCCTGTTGCAATAGCGCAAGTCATAATAAGTGATACCATAATTGCAGCAATTTTTTTCATAAATATCCTTACCTTTCTTATGTTCAATAAATAAACATATCTAATTAAAATATTTACTCTTGAATAAATAAGAGTACAATTAATTTTAACATATTACTATATTCAAGTCAATGTATTTTATCACAAATTTGGGTCATACTAATATGTGCAATTTAATGATAGTTACACAAACAAAATGTATATAATTGTATTTTTATAAATAAAAAGCTAAATCCAGCAACCGTCTACACGCAGAACCTGTCCCGTTATGTAAGACGAGCTTTCGCCTGCAAGGAACATTACCGCACTTGCCACGTCGGCAGGCGTACCTATTCTTGACGCAGGAATTTCATCAATAACCGCCTGCAAATCTTCATGTGACAGTTCACTGTTCATTTTTGTATCAATAAGTCCGCAGGAAACACAGTTCACTCTTACTCCGCTGGGAGCAGTTTCTCTTGCCAATGCTTTTGTAAAACCGATAAGTCCTGCCTTTGCAGTTGAATATGCTACCTCGCATGAAGCGCCCTGCTCACCCCATACGGACGAAATATTAATAATATTTCCCTGCTTTTCCCTTATCATTTGCGGTAATACAAGCTTTGAAAGCCTCATTGCCCCAATCAGATTAACATTAACAAGTTCCAGCATTTTATTATCGTCAAGGTCGGTAAAAAGACGTATATCCGCCGTCCCTGCGTTGTTTACAAGCAGGTTTATTTCGCCGAAACACAGTCTTATGCTATCAATGCACTGCTGAATACTTTCAAGACTGGAAATGTCGCAGTAAAAAGCTTTTGCAGTATAGCCCGACTGCGTGATATTCCAAACAATATTTTCAGCCTGAGCCTTTCCCGTATTGTATCCCACAGCCACAAGCCAGCCGTTTTCGGCAAGCTGTCTGCAAATTTCTCCTCCGATTCCGCCTGAACCGCCTGTAACAAATGCCGTTTTTACCATAAAAAAATTCCTCCGTATAACGATTAACAGCTTAGGGCATAATGCCTTTATACTATTATATCATTTATATGAAGGAATTGCAAGGACAGTTCTCATCGTAAGAGAATACATATTTTTTATTTTTTGTTTTCTTCAACCCACTTTTTTGCACATTCTGCATCCATCTCCGACTGATTGTAAACCCGTCCATTCTGTGCGGTGTAATTATTGGTCAGAGAGTTATGCTCCCACATGGGTACAACCTGATGGGGTTGATAAACCTTTGTGCCGTCGTCGGCAATAGGAATACGTTTCTTATCCATAATTATCCTTTCTGTATCGGTTTTTCTTATGCACTATTATTTTTACCGCAAGTAATGTGATTATCAAATGAAAAATTTTCAAAAAGCTTGAACCGAAAAAAAATATATGATATAATAACTTTTATACATTATACTATTTTTCGGGAGTTTTTTATGAGCGAAAATATTTCAAAAAATACAAAAGGCAAGACAATAGGCAGAGTTTTTCTTGCAGTTTTAAAAACCGAATTTTTCGGATTTATTGAATTGATATTTCTGATTGCTTTGACAACGCCTTTGGGTAAGGGTGCAAATGTTTTTATGGGTATAATCGGAATTCTGACGGTATTTTGTCTTATGACTGATTTCGGAATGACCGAAGGCAACAAAGCACAAAAAAGAGTTAAGCTTCACGGCGAGAGCATAAGCAAAAATTACGGTTATGTTTTGGGTGCAATATCCATGATACCCAGTTATGTTACATTGCTGATTTTGATTTTGTCAAAAACGGGTGTAATCGGAAATTTCTATCCTGCATATAAAATGCTAAATGCCTGCTTTGCACCGATTTTTACTTTAATTTCCGATTCGGCAAAAGCTGTTGACGTGTCTGCTATTGTATTCATAGTCGGTGCAGTTTGTCCCTTGCTTTACATACTCTCAACTCAGATAGGCTATAAAATCGGATTTGAGCAGATTGATTTGAAAGAAAAATTTATGTACAAAAAAGGAGAATAAACCTCTTTTCGGACGGATTTTTATCCGTCCCTTTTTGTTATTATGTAATTAACTAATATGCAATAAAGCACAGCTTGATATAAATGCTGCGGCATGGTATAATATATTA
>JBJERA010000205.1:0-6233 GCA_051882035.1 Hominimerdicola sp. | reverse complement strand
ACCGGTTTCGGCATTATAAGTCTGCTTGAATTCTTTATATTCAAGATTTCTCGCTGTAATTTTCGTTTCGTCATAAGTCGGAATTTCTAAATCGTCAGTTTCTTGTTCAATTTCAACACTAGTTTCTTCGGCAACCGCCATAGTAGTCGTCATCGCAATACTGTCATTTCTTTCAATCTTAGTTCCGCATCCTGTGGCAGTAACCAGCAAAAGCGCCAATAAAACCGCCTGCAAGCGTTTCATATTCATAAGTATCTTGCCTTTCATGGATAAAATTTTTACACAATAAATTTCTTTTTATTTATAATAACATTATATCATATTTGACTACAAATTACAAGTAGTGACGGCAAAATATTTGTGTAAATACTACACTTAATAAATTAATATTTAATTTGTTGTTTACAATACGCTCTTGATTTTCGTAATATATGTGTGTTAAAATATATACATATTATAAAAATGTTTTAGGGGGTTAACTTTATGCTTAGTAAAATATTATCACGAGAAGAATGTGCGAAATGTAAGATTTGCTGTTCTTTTGACAGCTACGACCTATGGGAAACTCCGGTAATTACCGATTCACTTGCAAGCAAAATTTTGCAGGAGTATGCTCCTGAACAGAAATTTGTAAGAAAAGACGACCATTTTCTTTTGAGAATGGAGAAAGAACCGGGGGCAGATTTATATTTTTGCTCTCTCCTCGACCACGACAAAGGCTGTATTCTTGGCGAGAACAAGCCTTTTGACTGCAAAATCTGGCCTTTCAGAATCATGGCTCTTAATGGCAGAAAAGTAATTACATTATCACCAGTCTGTCCGGTTTTAATAAAAAAGCCAGTCAATGAGATAATAGAAGTTGCCGAGGAACTTGCTCCGATGATTTTTCAATATGCGGAAGAAAATCCTTCGGTGGTCAAGCCTTATCTTGAAAGGTATCCCATTATGGTTGTTGAGGGGTCTAAATTTGAGAAAAATGGATTATATTAAATAAAAAACAATGCTGATTTATTGGTCAGCATTGTTTTTTGGTTTATCAAAGTTAAAATAAGGCATAAAAAAGACCGACTATAAAAGTCGGTCTTATCCAACAAAATATTACTGAACTGTAACACCATTGAAACCTGTACCTATAGTACCAAAAACATCGGGATCTGTATTAGGATCAGGATACTGACCAACATGACCACCAGCTGTACCCTGCCACTGAGCACCTTGAACATCAAAAGTAGTAGCATCTACTGCCCAACAGCACTGACCTGCATTAGAACCATTATCTGAAAGTGCATCATAAACAGCCTGCTGCAATGCAGATGGAGAACCAGTATTCAAAGATGAAATTGCAACAGGAGTTTGGCTTGCGATTCCACTTGTTGCGCCTTCTGCAACAAGATCAGCAGCCTGGTTATTTACTGTTGTGTAAACGAGCTTAGCGTTAGAATTAGCGCTCTTAAGCTTAGCCTTCTTAACATAGTTCATCATTGTTGGTACGAGGATTGCTGCCAAGATACCGATGATTGCGATTACTACTACGAGCTCAACAAGTGTGAAGCCCTTCTTGTTTGATTTCTTCATAATGAAATCCCTCCATAAATATAATATAATTCTATAAAAGCATTACACCGAATTGTGTAATGAACTTTCCGTTGATTAATCGTCCGAACCCTTTCGAACCTTTGCTTTTTCCTATCTCTTATCTTGTCTTTATTATACATCACTTTATTTGATTTGTCAAGAGTTTTTTGCGATTTTTTCGATTTTTGTTAAACTTGACTAAAACCGTTTTATTGTTCTGTATAACGTCTCTAATAAGTTAAACAACATTAACATTTTTATTTATCTGTTTTAACTTTTCCTTGGTACGTTTATAAGTATACACTACATTTCATGAAATGTCAATAGTTTTTTTGCAAAAATCTCATTTTCGGCATTTTGAACAAGTTGTGACGCTGTTTTTATACACATCGCAAAATTTTATAAAGAAAAATGTCATTTTGTGCAGGCAATTATAGCATTAGCATACATATTAAGGTTCTTTTTAAAGGTTTCCATGGATATGTGTTCGTCTGCACCATGCATATTATTATTCTCATCAGGAAATTCCGCTCCGAAAGCCACACCTCCTTCTGTATTGTGAACATAAGTAATTCCGCCTTCGGCTATGCAGTATCCCTTTTCCCCCTTGACGTCCTCATAAACCTTCAAAAGCGTCTGCACAAAATCGCTTTCTTCGGGAACATGGTGTGGCTCCATTCCCTCACATTCGTCAATCTCAAAGCCTGCATTTTCAAGATTTTTCGTGATTATTCTGCTGATCTCGTCAAGAGTTTTGTCGATCGGGAAACGAATGTCAACACCTCCGCAAAGTCTGCCATTTTCCGTTTTCAGAATTGTCAATGCACAGGTCATTTCGCCCGAAACACTGTCGGAAAATCCCAATCCGCAGGATTTTCCGTTGTATTCGCCATGAGGGAAAATCTTTTTAAGATTATTCAGTAAATTATTTTCTCCATTATATTTCTCTAAAAATTTTGTTATTGCATTTTCACCATTTTCAGGACGTGAACCATGTGCGGATTTCCCATGATAGATTTCTTCCTTTGAATTTCTCAAAACTGAACAGCTGTCAGGAATTGCATTTATTACAGTTCCGCCTGCAATTTGAGATATTTCACTGTCCTCAAAAGGTGCTGAAAACGTCATATGAATCATGCCCTTTTCGCAATTCAGCACAGGAAATGAGCCGTCGGGGGTGAAAACTTGGTCAGGAAAAGGATATTTTGCAGAATAATATTCCATATCCTTGCAGCCACCCTCTTCGTCACCTCCAAAAATTATGCGAAAATTCTTATTTATGGGAATATTCAGCTCCTTGATTGCCTTGCAGGCATACAGCACTGCAACGCTCGGTCCCTTATCATCAATTACTCCCCTGCCGTACAAAATTCCGTCTTTTTGCGTAAGAGCAAATGGAGTATAGTTCCAGCCTCCGCCGGCAGGAACTACATCAAGATGAGAAAGTACCGCAAGTTCAGGCTTTTTATCTGCAAAAAAATCACCGTGAACCGCATAATTGTCGCAGTTTTCCACAGTCATTCCCATATTTCGCATAAAATCCGTTCCCCATTGGAGAGCCTTTTGTGAGCCCTCTCCGAAAGGCTGAACACTGCTCTGCTCGTCAGCAACACTTTCTATTGACACAATTTCATTAAGACTTTCAAGAATTTCGTCCATGTGGCTGTCAAACCACTCCGCTAGAACCTTTTTATACATTGTAACACTCCTTATATAGTTATTGCTCCGCCGAAAAATCAACGGAGCATAATTTTACTTTTCCAATGTGCAAATCATTATTTCAGACGGATTATTAAGCCTGAATTTTCCAAGACCCGCCGTAAGAGCCATAACAGACCTGCTGTTGTTCCGACGTATTTCGTAAATGCCCTTTGTATATTTCGGAAAAAATTTTCGCTCAGGTGAAAGTATACCACCGATTAACGGCAGTCTGATTACTCCGCCATGACAATGCCCCGAAAAAACAACATCTGCACCCCACTTGGCATATTCCTCAAAAAAGAATGGATTATGTGAAAGCAGGAAGTTGCACTCATCTTTATCAGTCTTGCCCAGCATTTTTTCAAGCTTTTCAGCAGTCAGCACCGGAAGATTTCTATATCCTCCGTCCTTGTTGTTATAGTATTTCAGTGGTATTTGCGTGCCGTAGACATTAATATATTCCTCACCGATATAAATTCTTTCCATGCGGTTTCTCAGCACATGAACACCCATTTGCTTTAACTTAACGCACAAAGACTCAAAAATATCCATATTATTAATCTCATGATTGCCTGCAATATAATATAAAGGTGCAATTTTTTTCAGCCTGTGCATAAGCACAAGCTTTGGAATCATATCAGTTTCACTTCGGCTGTAAAGGTCGCCTGTAAAGAAAATATAATCAGGCTCCGCCACAATGCAGGAATTAATTAGATTATTGAAATTATCCCCATAGCGTTTTTTATGCAGGTCGGAAATAAGCATTATTTTCTTCCCCACAAAGCTTTCAGGAAGTTTTTCGCAGGAGATTTTACAGTTAGTCACTTTAAGCTGACGGTTCTGCACAAGACAGTATCCGCCTGCAATCATAAGTGCAAAGGTCGTGATTAAACCTTTTGTTGACATTATATCACCGCTTATCTGTTAAGATATTTTTTCAAATCGTCCATTGCCCATTTTGCGTGTTTGTATCCATGATTATAAAGCTTGGTCAATTTTTCGGGATTTCCCTCAGTTCTGCCAACTCCAAATGTGGATTTGGGAGTAAAGACAAACACCTTTCCTTGCCTTTTCAGCTCCATAATTTCAGACACGCACTTGTTGTAACGTTCTGCTCTTGTAAGCATAGCATCCACAAGTTCGGGATAATTACGATACCGCATTTCGCAAAGCTTGGTTGCAGGCTCGGTTGTTTTAACATAATCTCTTGGTCTTGTGAGAACGATAATATTCTTGTCGCACCCGGCATTTATAGCCTGCATATAAGGAATTGAATCCGCAATTCCTCCGTCAAGATATTTCTTTCCGTTTATCTCAATTTCGGGAAAAAGCAATGGCAGCGCACAAGTCGCCCTCATAACAGTCCATTCTTCATCATCACAGGTAACAGGCAGATACTCCGCCTTTCCCGTTTCGATATTTGTAACCGTAGCATAAAATTTGCCCTTAAAATTACGATAAGCCTCCAAATCCATAGGCAAATGCTTATTCGGCACTTCATTATAAGCATAATCAAGATTATAATAACTGCGGTTTTTCGGGTTAAAAAGGTGTTTTATACCCATATATTCCTTTGTACCCATGTATTCAGTTGCAAGCTTTAAATTTCTTCCGATTTGTCCCGAACAATAGGATGTTCCAAATGCCGCACCGGCAGATACTCCAATCACAAAATCCGCCGCTATTTTCTCTTCAATCAAGGCGTCAAGAACTCCGCAGCTGTAAACGGTACGGCTTGCTCCGCCCTCCAATGTCAGTCCCAGCATAATTTAGAAATCCTCCTCAGATTCCGAACTTTCGGAAAGGCTGTCAACTACCGAAGAATCAGTTTTAGCCTGAGCAATAGTAAACTGTCTGCCCTCTGAATCAAGCATTTCCTCCAAATCAGTCATTGCGTTTGCTGTTGCATTGTCGTCGGTAATGCTGATAACAACGTTATCATTCATGGTTGCAAGCTTTGCCTTGAAATCGTCAAGAGAAATTTCCTGCCCGTCATATATATATGTGCTTCCTGATACCTTAATGTCAACCAAAATCTTTGGTGCTTCCGTAGTAACTGTTGTAGAAACGGTTGTTTCAGCCACAGAAGAACTTTCGGAAACGCTTTCTGTTCCTCCATTACCCTTACCGCCTCCAAGACCTAAGCCAAGGTATGAAAGCAGGAGAATAATCGCCAAAGCAATAATGATTACAGCTACCAATCCGAGCAAACGTTTTTTTCTTTTTTTCTTCAATTTTTTATTTTCTCTTTCAAGGTCATTCATATACATTTTTTTAACATCTTTCTGAATACTCATTTCCTATCTATCCTTTCTCATTTTGTGGCATTTATGTAAGTAAAGTAAATATTGTCATAATTTTCTTTTAGATTTTCCACCGCATATTTCAACGTTTTCATATCACGATAAAGCACGGTGTTTCCGTCATAAACTACTGTTGCAAGCATAACAGCATCACTGTCTGCAAACTCGTCCAGCTCCGTCATGATATTATCTGCAAGATTCTCATCAATATCAAGTTCAGCAGTAGCTTCACCATTCTGTGAAATATAAAGCTTGTCCGAACCGTTTTCATATTTCAGATTAAGGAAAAGCATCATTCCGTCCTCAAAACCGTCCAAAGCCGACTGCATAGCCTTTATCTGTCCGTCAAGCTGTTCTTTGTCGTTTTCAAGCCCCTCTATTATCTCGCCGGACTTTTCTTTTTCCTGCTGAATCTGAGCATTTGCGGCGTCAATCTCCTGCTGAGCCTTTTCCTCAGCTTTTTCAACGCCCTGAGAAACATTCATCATTACCCAGAAAAGCATAATCATAATAACATCCAGCAAAGAAGTCAGCTCGATAATCATTCCCTTGCTTTTTCTGAAATTATTCATACGCTCTCCTTTTCGGATTTCTCAGAATCAGGAGCATTTCGTTCAAGATAAAGCTGAACATTTTTTTCGTTGTCCTCAATTT
>JBJERA010000204.1:0-6301 GCA_051882035.1 Hominimerdicola sp. | reverse complement strand
AAGAGTGTGCCTTACAGAGGTGACAGCTTAAATGGAAATGCTTAAAAATGGCAGGAATTCTGCTCAGGCAGGGGATTACAGCTTTTTTTATAGTTCAGCTACATTTTCCTGCGGAGGGGTAAACACCGAAATTCTTACGGCTGCAAACGGCTATTCAAGAGCCTATGCAGGGAAAAAGCCTGTTTTGATAACTCTGACAGGCAGATTGCTCCCTGCTGAAAAGGAATACTTTCTAGAAATGATAAACTCTCTTTCTGAGGGGACATTTTCTCTTGAACTGGGAACAATGACGTTCAATGAATGTGTATTATCATACGGTGAAGAAAAATTTTCAGAAAACGGATATTTAGGAGATTTTAAAATGATTTTTAAGGAGATTAACCAATGAGTACGGTATGCAGACTAATTCTTTATGATAAAAGCGGAAAAACTTATTTTTTTAATAACTGTATTTCGTTCAGAGCAGAATACGAGATTTATACTCCATATTCTCAGATTAACGCATCTTTTATTGCGGAAGAAAGCTTTACAAAGCCTATTTCGGAAATAAACAAGCTCTATCTTTATTTGAACGGTGAATATATACATTATGGTCTTGCCGACGAGCTGACGTTAACGAGAAGTGGAACGGGAAGGATTCTCAATGTAAGTTCTAGGGGATTTACTGTTATGCTTGGACAAAACCAGCCACAGCCCGGCATAAACAGTAATGTAACTTTGGAAAGTCTTATAACCTCAAACCTAACTTCAAGTCTTATTCTTAGCGAATCAGATACGCCTACGGTAAATTACATTAATGTCAAGGAAAATTCAAATTTGTGGGACGCAATAATTGCATATTCTGTCAAGGCAAACGGATTTTATCCTTATATCAGAGGAAATACTGTTTTCATATCTCTTGATAATACGAAAACTATTGAAACAGGGGATAACTTTATTGAAAGGGGCGACGGATTAAACACCTCAAATATGCTGTCGGAGGTTTACATGAAGGATATAGACGATGAATATTCTCTGCACCGAGTCAATTCCAAAGCCGCTGAATACAATATTGAAAGGGTGAAATATTATGCTCTTGATTATCAATGGCTTTCCGATTCTGACGTAGGTTTAGGCGGAAAAATCGACTATTCCAACAGAAAAAGCAGCTTTTCATTTTACAGTTACAGCGGTTACAATGGCGAGAAACTTATGGATATGCTTTCGAGTTCCGACAGCGGTTTAGACGGCAAAAGAATTTCCAAAATCGTTATCAGCGGAAGCAGAAACAGTGTTATAACCCAAATATGGTGCTATAATGATTATCTTTCACAAAGGAGGTAAGCTAAATTCCATAACTTCATAAAATCAAACGGGCGGTCAAAGACCGCCCTTACGTTATATTGGATTTTTTACATATTCTTCAATTCGTCTATTGTGCCTTTGAACACATTCATATCAATGTATTTTTCCTCGCCCTTGTAGCCGTCAAGAATTTCCGTATCTGAATATTGCCAGAAATCCCAATCTTTTGTCTGCCGGTCTGCATTGAAATATACGTTTCTCAGCCACAGTCCGCAGTCGTCAAAATTGCCTTTTATATAATAATTGTAGGCTTTTCCCGTGCAGTAAATAATCGGCTTTTTGCCGTAATGCTCATATAAAATATCAGCCATGGTGCGAACATTTTCCACAACGGTTTCCTTTTCGGCAGGTTCATTTATGAATTTGCCGTAAAACTCTACGTCAATTACAGGCGGAAGCATATTTTTCTGCTTTTCTACATTTGAAATGAAGTTCTCTGCCTGAGCCTTTCCGCTTGATTCAAAACTGAAAAAGTGATATGCCCCAACTTTTATATCAGTTTTCAAAGCGTTTTCAATGTTGTAATCATAGCAATCGTCAGTGTATTTTGCTCCTTCGGTGGCTTTTATAAATACAAAATCAATTTGTTCCGAGAGAACATTCCAGTCAATTTCGCCTTGATATGCTGAAACGTCTGCGCCTTTTACAGTGTAGCCGTTCTTTTCGGGATTGTTAAGCTTTATGATTTTTTTGTATACCAGTCCGAGAAATACCGCCGATAAAACAATTACCGCAGAAATAATAACTGCGGTAACTGTCAAAATCCTTTTGTGAGATTTTACCTTTTTCATAATTACATATCAAGGAATTTCTGCATCATTTCATGACCATTGTCAATGAAAATGCCTGTTTCCTTTGCAGTATCCTCGTCATAAGCTGCCTTGCCCTCAACTTCGCCATTCTTATGATACATAAGGAACGGAACAGGGTCGTTGGTATGAGTTTTCAAAGAAAGCGGAGTCGGGTGGTCAGGGCAAACAAGAACCTTGTAGTCATCATACTGCTCCAAAGCGGCAAGAACAGGAGTAAGAATCTTTTCGTCAATAAGCTCGATAGCTCTCTTCTTGTTCTCAATTTCATGTCTGTGACCGCATTCGTCAGGAGCTTCAACATGGATATATACAAAATCCTGTCCCTTTGCAAGCTCGTCAATGCAAGCCTGAGCCTTGCCCTCAAAGTTTGTGTCTATGTAACCTGTTGCACCCTCGACGTTTACAACATTCATGCTGCTGAATTTACCAATACCTTTCAGCAGGTCAACAGCGGAAATCATTGAAGCTTTAAGACCATATTTTTCAAGGAAAGGAGTAAGCGACGCTCTCTTGCCCTCGCCCCAGAACCACATGGAGTTTGCAGGTCTTTTGCCCTTAGCCTCTCTCGCCTTGTTTACCGGGTGGTCTTTAAGCAGGTCATAGCTTTTAACCATCATATCGTAAAGCTTGCCTGCCTTTTCAGCGTCAGGAATAAATTCCTTAATAGGCTTGCCAGTAATATCATGTGGAGGAGTAAGAGTTCCCACGTCCATAGTACCGTTGTTCCAGATAAGACAGTGACGGTAGCTTACGCCTGCATAAAGCTGAAATTCTTCATTATTGAAATGCTCTGCAAGATATTTAATGAGAATTTCAGCCTCCTCAGTGGAAATATCGTCAGCACAGTAATCGAGAATTGTTTTGTCGGAATATTCAGCCTCGTCGGAAAGGGTAACAAGGTTGCATCTGAATGAAACGTCGGTAGGTTTCATGTCAATGCCGATAGAGCCTGCCTCCAACGGAGAACGACCTGTATAATAAATCTCAGGGTCATAGCCCAGTACGGAAAGATTAGCAACGTCAGAACCCGGTTTAAGATTGTCGGCAACAGTTTTAACAAGACCTACAACACCTTTCTTAGCCATTTTGTCCATGTTAGGAGTGTTTGCAGCTTGGAGAGGAGTTTTTCCGTCAAATTCCGGGATAGGATAGTCAGCCATGCCGTCGCAAAGCATAACAACATATTTTGTCATAAAAATCAAACTCTTTTCATTATAAATTTCTTCCGAAAAATCAGAAATCGACCTTATAAGTATATCATATACCTAAAAAAAAATCAAGAGTGCAGGTTTACTTATAAAAAAACGGACGGACATATGCTTGTCCGCCCGATAAAATTTATGAAATTACTTGTTCATGTATTCAAGATTCTTAGCAATAAGCTCGCATCTCTGTTTTACGCAGTCAACAGAACGAAGCGGGTCGCTTGGTGTGTTGAATGTGTAGTCCATGAGCTTGTCAATAGTTGTTGAAGCAACATGAACTCTTGTATCGGAAGAAGCGTAGTAAATGTATACGTCGCCGTTTTCTCTTACGATTGCACCGTTTGTAAAGCATACGTTTGAAACGTCGCCCACTCTTTCAGCACCGTGAGGAGCAATGAAAAGACCGGAAGGTGAAGCAATAAGCTTGCTTGGGTCGTTAAGGTCTGTTGCAAATACATAAATTACATATCTAAGACCTGCTGCTGTATTTCTTACACCGTGAGCAATGTGGATCCAGCCCTTAGGTGTCTTGATTGGAACAGCGCCTGCACCGTTCTTAACCTCTGTGATTGTGTGGTAAATACGAGGTGAGATAACAACTTCGTCTGTGCAAATTACAGGATTTGTAATATCCTCGCAAAGACCGAAGCAAACTCCTCCGCCTGAACCTGTCTCAATAAAGTCGTCCTGTGGACGTGTATAGAAAGCATACTTTCCGTCAACGAACTCAGGGTGAAGAACAACGTTTCTCTGTTGAGGAGATTTTGATTTAAGGTTAGGAAGTCTTTCCCAAGTCTTTAAATCCTTTGTTCTTACGATACCTGCCTGAGCAGTAGCGGCGGAAAGGTCATTGCTGGACTTGTCCTTGCTCTCAGAACAGAATACACCGTAAATCCAACCGTCCTCGTGCTGAGTCAAACGCATATCGTATACATTTGTTTCCTCAGGCTCTGTATCAGGAAGCTGTACAGGGAAATCCCAGAAACGGAAACCGTCAACAGGACTGTCACTTTCAGCAACTGCGAAGAAGGACTTTCTGTCGTTGCCCTCAACTCTTGCAACAAGATAATACTTGCCGTTCATATAGATAGCGCCGGAATTAAGAACTGCATTGATTCCCAAACGCTCCATGAAATAAGGATTTGTTTCAGGATTCATGTCATATTTCCAGATAACCGGTGCATGGTCAGCAGTAAGTACAGGATTTACATAACGGTCGTAAATTCCGTTATAAGCAGGGGAAACAGAGTTCTTTCTGTTAATAAGTTCTTCATAAGCAGAAATAACTTTTTCCTTGTTTTGCTCAAAACTCATAAAAATAAACCTCCAAAATAAAATTATTGCCTATACAATTATTTAATTATACAATATATTTTCTTATTTTGCAATACCCTTGAAAGTCCATTCACATAAAATTTTATTTCTTATATTGAATTTTTTTTGAACAATTCCTACAATTAATTTATGCTGGAAAAATATATTCATTTGGAACAATAATTGTTCGGTTTTATGAAATTTACTCAAAAAATCAAGCAGAGTTGAAAAAAATGTGTTATACTATAACCATAGTAACGTTACTGAGTTTTTTGAAAGGGGGATTTGCCGTGAACACAAATAAAAAAATTCATTCAGGCAGTTTCGGAATTTTTGTGACTGCACTGGAATTTATAGAGGAAAATTTGTGTGACGAATTTACGCAGGAAGATATTGCGAAAGCTTGCTGCTGTTCGCTGTCAACTCTGCAAAAGCTGTGGAGATACTGTACTCATACAAGCATCAAGGAGTACATAACAAAGCGCAGACTCACCCGTGCGGGGGTTGACCTGCTTAATTCTGACATGACGGTTCTGGATACCGCTATGAAATACGGCTATAATTCCCACGAGGTTTTCACAAGAGCGTTTGTAAAAGTATGGGGAATCTCGCCTGCTAAATTTAAAAAAGAGTGGAAGGGGAACTGCGGATTGTTTCCTCCTCTGAACCCTGAATATTATGAAGGAGCTGATATTATGGGCAACAAGAAATTTGATGTAACGGAATTGTTTGATTATCTGAAAGAAAGAATCGGAACTTATGTGCTTTGTTTTGATGTTGTGGGACTTCATGCCGTAAATACGGAAATCGGCAGAGAGGCAGGCGACAAGATGATTCTGGAATCTTTAAAGCGTATAAGTGACGCAGCAGAGGACGATATGCTTGTGTTCAGAATTGGCGGAGACGAATTTGTCATGGTGACAGGTCTTGACGATGTTGATGAGGTTGTGGAGTATGGCAAAAAGGTTCTGGTACATAACGGAGAAAAGGTAAAATATTCGGGCGGAGAGCTTGCACTATCTTTAAGAGCGGGAGCAATTGCAATCAGAAAGCCTTTGAAATATACCGGTCTTTTCAACGATTTTGACATTGCAATCGGCAAGGCGAGAGATACAGGCGAAATTGAATTTGCGTAATGATATATTTGATACTCTGAATTAATGGAAAATTTCAGATAACAGTTAAAGTAGTTGTAAATTAACAATAATTTCATAAAGTTAAACGGGCGGTCAAAGACCGCCCCTACGTTATATGCGTTTTTACGCTTTTTCAGATGTAGGGGCGACATGTGGTCGCCCAATTTTGTTAAGACTTTGTGATTATGCAATAGCCTTTTTGAGTTTGGCAAAAAATGCATTTAATAAATTTTTTGTTGCTTTTGCAATCATAATGTGCTATAATACAAGATATAGTATTATATTTAGTATTTATCTACATTATAAAGGGGCTGGGTTTGTGAAAATCATTAAGAGAAACGGTTCGGAAGAAACCTTTAATAGCGATAAAATTTTCGGAGCAGTTACAAAGGCTAACAAAGCTTGTGAAAAAGGCAGAATTTCTCAGGAGGAAATTCTTGACATTGCTGATTATGTTGAATATAAATGCAATAAGCTGAACAGAGCAGTA
>JBJERA010000203.1:0-1662 GCA_051882035.1 Hominimerdicola sp. | reverse complement strand
TGAATATTTACAAGTCCCTTTGTATTAAGAGAAATAGCCAGTCTCTTTGAGCAGTCAACGATTCTCTCGGTAAGCTTATCCGAAACATTCCAAGCAGGATATACTGCAATAGAGTCTCCCGAATGGATACCGGTTCTCTCAATATGCTCCATGATACCAGGAATAAGAATATCTTCGCCGTCGCAGATTGCGTCGATTTCAATTTCAGTACCCATAAGATACTTGTCGATAAGAACAGGATTTTCAATGCCCTGAGCAAGAATAATTGCCATATATTCCTTGATATCGTCGTCGTTGAATGCAATAATCATATTTTGTCCGCCGAGAACATATGAAGGACGCATAAGAACAGGATAATGGATCTTATTTGCAATTTCAAGAGCTTCTTCCGTTGTCATAACGGTAAAGCCCTCAGGACGCTTGATTTTGAGTTTTTCAAGCAGTGCATCGAAACGCTCTCTGTCCTCAGCAGCGTCGATAGAATCAGGAGGAGTACCAAGAATATTTACTCCGTTTTCACTCATATGCTTTGTAAGCTTGATAGCTGTCTGACCACCGAAAGCAACTACAACGCCTACCGGCTTTTCAACACGGATAATATTCATAACGTCCTCATTTGTAAGAGGCTCAAAATACAATCTGTCGGCAGTATCAAAGTCTGTGGAAACCGTTTCAGGGTTGTTATTTACAATTACAACGTCATAACCATGCTGTTTCAATGCCCATACGCAGTGAACAGATGCATAGTCAAATTCGATACCTTGACCGATTCTTATCGGACCAGAACCGAATACGATAACAGTTTTTCTGTCGCCGTTATCTCCGCCCTTGTTGGCAATAAACTCGGCAGCTTCGTCCTCGTTATCATAAGTTGAATAGAAATAAGGAGTCTGAGCCGCAAACTCTGCCGCACAGGTATCAACCATTTTAAATACAGCGTGTGCAGGATTTTCAATCTTCTTGCCTGAAAGCCTTTCAATAACCTTATCAGGATAGCCAAGCTTTTTAGCTTTGATATAATCTTCCTCAGTATAATCGCCCTTAGCGATAACACGCTCCATATCAATAAGCTTTACAAGCTTATTTAAGAACCACTCGTCAATTTTTGTAATATCGTGAATTTCGTCAACAGTAACTCCACGTCTGAGAGCCTCGTATACAACGAAAAGTCTTTCGTCATTGCAGTCATGAAGCTTTGCTCTGATTTCATCATCGGAGAAGTCAGCCATTTTAGGTGAAATCAAGCAATCATGACCTATCTCGGCACCTCTTACAGCCTTCATAATAGCCTGCTCAAAAGTTGTACCAATAGCCATTACCTCGCCTGTTGCCTTCATCTGAGTACCAAGCTCACGCTTAGCATAAACAAACTTATCAAAAGGCCACTTAGGCAATTTTACAACAACGTAGTCAAGTGCAGGCTCAAAGCAAGCATAAGTCTTGCCTGTTACAGCGTTCTTGATTTCATCAAGAGTGTAACCGATAGCAATCTGAGCCGCAACCTTAGCGATAGGATAACCTGTTGCCTTGGACGCCAATGCAGAAGAACGTGAAACTCTTGGGTTTACCTCAATAACCGCATACTCAAAACTGTCAGGATTTAAAGCGAACTGACAGTTACATCCGCCCTCTACTTTAAGAGTATCAATAATCTTCAAAGCG
>JBJERA010000202.1:0-1663 GCA_051882035.1 Hominimerdicola sp. | reverse complement strand
TGGTTCTTCCTGCAATGGCACTGTTGTACCATTCGCTTGTGCCGTCGGTTTCAATATCGTAGCTGTGAGTTTTGCCGTTATACTCAATTTTGATATTCGACAGGTCAACAAGATAATTTGAAGTCATAACGCCTGAAATAATGTCGCTTGGGTCAACCGTCAGCCAAGGGAGCTGGTCAGCAGAAATCTCATAAATACAATCAACTCCCGAAACACCGGTGAGATAGCAGTAATATCCGGTGACAGTCTGAACAGTATTGCTGTCGCTGATTTCATCAGATGAATAAACCGGATTTCCGATTTTCAGAACATAATCATATTCGTCGCCTTTAAGGCTTACGGTACAAGCAGGCTCTGTAAGTCCATGCTCCGCCATGTCCTCATCATTAGGGTGAACAACAGCACAACCCTGAGCCGAAAGTCCCCACAACCCATGAGTAATATCCGTTGAAGTAGACACGTCTAGATATGAGAAAATAGGCTCGGTCATAACCTGAGAGGAAATCATGCCCTCAATGTCATAAGGGTCATTCTCAAATACCATTTTATAATCAAGGTCGGTTCTTTCAATGGTTTCAGTGCCGTATTCAGGCCAGCTGTCATCATCAGGTTCAGCAATAAGCTGGGTTGAAACATAAGCATTTGCCGATTCGGTAAAATAGCTCAGCTTTGTTCCAAGAACCATATAAACCTTATCCTCCCCCTCAATACAAACGTAAGAATAACGCTCGTTATTAGGTGTTTCAATGCCTATCAGCACCTTAATGCTTGAATTATCGGTGTAATTGATCGTAAATGACGCCTCAGGCTCGTCAAGACCATATTTAGCCATGTCGGTGACGTTTTCTTCAACAAGCTTGTAAGCAGTCATCTGTCCGCAATTCTCTATAAGAGATGATAAAAGGTCGGTATCCTGATTAACTCCCGAAAGAGCCTCTATTGACCAAGTTGATTTTCCCGACGCAGGCTGTTCAACAGAAAAACTGCCAGTGGAATTATCTATATCCACGCTTGAAATAGTATCGCTTGAATTGGGAAGTATAACAACTTCGCTTTCGGAGCTGTCAGCGGAGCTTGAACCTGCCTGAGAAATCGATGATGAAGTATCATCGGTTTTTTCGGTGGATTTAAGCAAAACTACCGTTCCGCCAAGACAAACAAGAGCAATACTGCCTGCTATAATTCCTTTAATTTTACTGTTCATATAAAAATCCTTATCTGTTCTTTCTTCTGAGCCATACCACAGTGCCTGCAACAAGAATAATCACAGGAACAATCAGACAGAATGTCCATTTGAGAATGGTTTTCTGCTTGTCGGTAATGTCGAATACGTTGCCTTTAATGACCTTAGGAGTAATTGTAACGCCGTCAGTCTTATGAGTTATTCCGTTCAGGACGCTAAGGAAGTATTCTCTGTTTTGATACTGAGTATAGCTGAGAACTGTATCTTCAAGAAGATTTGAAGTTCCGAGAGCAAGCACGTTGCTGTAAATGGTAGAACCGTCATCTTCAAACTTAGCCTTTGAACCAACGGCGAAATAGCACTGCTTACCGCTGCCAATAACATCGCCTGTCTGCGTATCAATAGTGAACGCACTTTCGGAAGATTTTGCATATTTTACGGTAACGATCATTCCCTGCTCGTCAAATAAAGTATTTACAG
>JBJERA010000201.1:0-1672 GCA_051882035.1 Hominimerdicola sp. | reverse complement strand
AGATGAGGTCTGTCCTTTTCCAATGCCAGCATGAATACCAAAACTGCTAGAAGTGCAAAAGCTATTGACTTATAAAGGTAGCTGATTTTCATTTCGTAAGAAGTAATGAAAATAGAGCTTAAAAGCATTGTTATTGGGAAAATATAGTCAGAAAACTTTGTTCTGAGCATTTCCACAAATTTGTAAATCATTGCAAGCACGAACATTGCAACTGTAAAGAACATGAGCGAGCCACTGTATGTATCTGTAACGTTTTTGCTCATATTTCCAAACAATGCGATTAACAACACGCATTGTACGTTTATAAAAGCGTTTATTTTATTTTTTAATCCGTAAAATGTTGTTTCCAAAATATAACTTATAACAATGATATTTGCCGAAGCGTTCCAATCTCCAAAATCACGAATGAGAAATGGAATTGTAACAAGGGCGTATATTTCTCTCATGCCCAATGAAAAATGCTTAAAAGGATTTTCTATACTTCTGCCACTTAACAAGCCTCTGCCATATGCCAAGTAGCAAAGCACCGATGACATAAGGTTTACAATCAGTGCGGTTGTATAGGATATTCCGCCAATCTGCACCGCAATCATTGTAAATGAAATTCCGCCTGCAAATAAAGAAGTGTACAAAAACGCAATCTTTTTATATATTTTTAAGCCGATTGCCGAACACATAGCTATTATAAGAGCCGATACCGCCCAGAATAACGCATATCCGTCGCCCTCCAAACAGAACCACTTGCCAAACATCTTAAATCCGCCTGCCATTACAAACATTATGTCTGCAAAAACCGTTCCAAGCAGATAAAATGCCATACCCGTATTCACAAGCTTTAATTTTTTGTGAGAAAATACGCTTATTCCAAAGAAAAAAGCTGATGCTAATGCAAGAATCAAAGTACGCTGAATATTTGTCATATAAAACCAGTTTGCTGTTGTAAAAATAATTCCTGCCAGAATTACAAAGCTTACTCCCAAAATAAGCAAGGTATTTGCAGAATTGTTACTGCGAACAAGTTTTCCGCTCAACGCCTGATTGGCATTAAATACAACCTTGTCGGAGTTTATTGCAGACTGTTTCTGATAATTTTCGGAATAGTAGGTTTTCTGCTGATATTCATTTTTACAAGCAGTAAAATCCTGAACAGTCTGCTTTGGGAAAGGCTGTTGATCAGGGAAAGGTTGTTGATACTGATAACCCTGATTGAAATTTCTGTCCGATTTAACTTGCAGAGTCTTGTATTCATCCAAACTTATCCGCCCGTCAAGAAACAGTCGGTACACAAAGCCTGAAAGCTTGCTTTTCTTATCACAGACTATTACAAGAATAATTATCAGAACTACTGCAATAATAGGCGATAAAACCCAAAGTATCCAAGGCATATTCCATTCCTCCTGTCGTACTGTTTTCTACTTTTCCTATTATATCACTTTTCAGGTTTTTCTCAATAGGCCGTTTGTAATTTTATGAGTGACATTTGTCACTTTTTCATTTATAGAAAAACATACACAATAAGTAAAATGGATAATTTGAATATAATTCGCCATTTAACAAATTTCAAATACTTTATATAACAAAAAAATCCGCTACCTTAAATGGTAACGGATAATTTGGAGGCGCCACCCGGATTTGAACCGGGGATCAAGGTGTTGCAGACCTACGCCTTACC
>JBJERA010000200.1:0-6366 GCA_051882035.1 Hominimerdicola sp. | reverse complement strand
ATTTCTATTTTACCACAGTTTGCTGACTTTTTACAGACTTTTTTTCAAAGGGTCCATTTATACCTGTTCGTCCGTCTTGTTATTTGCAATAGAACTCAATAGCCTTGCTCATAAATTCAGCAGTACCCTTTCCATGTCGGTCAATGTTATTTGTAAATCTTTCGTCAGAAATATACATTGCTCCAAGCCCCGAAAGTATTTCATCTGTGCAGGTGTAATAATTTTTAGTGATATAATCCTGCCACTTTTTCACAAGAGTCTGCGCCTGCTCACCGTCAAAGTTTTCGCCTGACTTACTGCATCGGGCAAATTCTTCAATTATTCCGTCCATTCCTGCATTGACCATCTGCCACTTATCTTGGGTATATTCAGAGGTTTTTTGAACACTTTCCTTGTATGCCCAAGTATCGCCCCACTTGGTTTTTGCCTCCTCTGCAAACATTTTGCGTGTTTTCTCGTATTCGCTATTATCAAAAACTTTAAAATCCATAATATTAACTCCTTTCTCGGCATTGTCGATGACATTGATCAGTCGTTCCAAACGCTGTTTTTTCAGTAACAGCAATTTTTTCTGTTCAGACAAAGCCTTTTCCTTATCGTATTCAGGAGAAGAAAGAATTTTTTTAATCTCTTTCAGCGGAAAATCAAGCTCACGATAAAACAAAATTTCCTGCATACGCTCCAAAGAGCGTTCATCATAGAACCGATAGCCGTTTTGTTCGTCAACAAATGCAGGTTCAAGCAGTTTGATTTTATCATAATAATGAAGTGTGCGTATACTCACACCTGTAAGCTTGGCAATTTCGCTTATCTGCAACTTCATTCTGTCATCTCCTTTCGGCAAACTTACATTCTTTTGCCTTAATTAAAGTATATACTATGACGTAAGGTGAGAGTCAATATATAAATTTGTATATTTATAATTAATACATTAAAATAATAGACGAACAAGCATTTATACCTGTTCGCCCGTTAAAATTTTATGCCATTGCATTATCGCCAAAATAAACATCATACCAAACAAGGAAAGTAAATACAGTCCAGATTTTTCTTGAATAATCATACTTGCCTGCACGATGGTCGTCAAGCAATGCGACAAGCTTATCTGTATGGAAATATTTCTCCGCCGCAGGTGAAGTGAATTTTTCTTTTACGATATTATAATATTTTTCTTCTTTAAGCCAAACTCTGATTGGTACAGGGAATCCCAGCTTTTTCTTGTTAGCCGTCTGCGGAGGACAAGCTTTAAGAGCCGCAATTCTCATAGCATACTTAGTGTTTTCAGGAGTAACTCTGTACTTGTCAGGAATTTGCTCCGCAAGCTCCATAACCTTTCTGTCAAGGAACGGTACTCGCAATTCAAGAGAATGAGCCATACTCATTTTATCCGCTTTAAGCAGAATATCTCCAGTCATCCACAGGTGCAGGTCAAGGTACTGCATTTGAGTAACCTCGTCCTGATTTCTGACCTTATCATAGAACGGCTTGGTAATTTCCATAGCGTTGGGAGCGTCGGTCTTTATCTTCAATAGCTCCTTACGCTCTTTTTCAGAGAACATATAAGCGTTTCCAATAAATCTTTCGTCCAGATCCTTAGAACCTCTGATTAAATAGTTTACGCCATGCTTATGAGGCAATTTTTCAGCAACCGCACCCACAGCCTTACGGATAGGTCTTGGAATTTTAAAATATTTCGCCATATCCGCAGGATTATGATAAATATTATATCCGCCGAAAATCTCGTCAGCACCCTCGCCTGAAAGCACAGCCTTAACATTTTCAGACGCAATCTGACATACGAAAAACAATGCTACTGCGGCAGGGTCTGCAAGAGGTTCGTCCATGTGATACTGGATTTTTGACAGACTTCCCCAATATTCCTCAGGCGTAATAACCTTTGAAATATTCTCCTTATTAATATACTTGGAAAATTCCTTTGCATATCCGATTTCATTATATTTTTCATCTGTACCGAAACCAACCGTAAAGGTTTTGTCAACATCTGCAACAGCGGCAACATAGCTTGAATCTACACCGCTGGAAAGGAACGAACCAACTTCAACGTCTGCAAATTTATGAACATTGACAGAATCCTTGAACGTATCGGAAATTCTGTCCACCCATTCTTCCAAATCAGGCTTATTATCAGCATTGAACTTAACTTCCCAATATCTCTCAACCGTCAGCTTGCCGTCCTTATATGTAAAGCAATGAGCAGCAGGCAGTTTATATACTCCCTTGAAAAATGTTTCCGAAGTCGGTGAATACTGGAATGTAAGATAATTCTCCAAAGCTGTTTCATTAAGTTCTTTCTTGAAATGAGGATGTTCAAGAAAACTCTTTATTTCCGAACCCCACATAAGAGTTTCACCCATCTGGGCATAATAAAGAGGTTTGATGCCAAAGAAATCTCTTGCTCCGAAAACTTCGTTTGTTTTCTTGTCAAAAATAATGAAAGCAAACATACCTCTCAGTTTATCAAGCATACCTTTGCCCCACTCTTCATAGCCATGAATAAGCACTTCGGAGTCTGTCTGTGTATAAAAGCTGTGACCAGCCTCAACAAGCTTTTCTCTCAGCTCTTTATAATTATAAATTTCCCCGTTAAAAGTGAGAACCAACGATTTATCTTCATTAAAAAGCGGCTGACTTCCATTTTCAGAAAGGTCAATAATGGACAAGCGGCGAAAGCCCATAGCAATCTGCTCATCAACATATTTTCCGTCCGAGTCAGGACCACGGTGTTTGATCCTATCCATCATTTTGCCGAGAACGATTGATGCATCATTAATTTTATTAGTAAAGCCTACAAAACCACACATATATAAAGCCTCATTTCCAACAAAGTACCGATTTCAAAATAAAAATACTATTATATTATACACCATTGCCGTTTTTTTTGCAATAGCTTTAAGAAAAAATTATACAAATTATTCTGCCGATTTTTGTGCGAAAATAATCAAAAATGACTTTTGTGGTAACGAATAAAAATCGGACAAACAGCTTCCTCTGCAAATGTACAGAACCCAAAGCTATTTGCCCGTTTACTTTATCTCTCCATTTTCCAGAACTCAACAGAATATGGCTTTAACTCACTTCCGCCGCCGAAATCATGAATAGTTCCACTGATAAGTTCTTCCGCCTGACCGCAGCCAGCGTCAAAATGAGCAGTATACGGCTGTTCATCAGCGTTTATGGCAGCAAGCACCCTTTCACCCTCAAATTCACGCTCAATAATACATTGTTTATTGGTCAGAACAGGCACTTTTATGGAACCGTAGCAAAGAGCCTTGCTGTTTTTATGAATTTCCGCAAGCTTTGAAATCAGCTCTGTCAACTCATTTCTTTCAGGCTTTTCAAAAGAAGCTCGTAAAGCATGGTCACCCTGACTCTTTTCAGCCTTTGCTCCCCATTCAGAACCGTAATATATACATGGAATTCCGGGCATACCAAAAAGCATACCGTAAATCAACGGCAGATGCTTTTCATTGGTGAGTATGCTTGCAATTCTTGAAACATCGTGATTATCCACAAAGCAAAGCAAATGCTTTCCTCTGTATCTGCACCAATTTTCCGGACCGAACTGATTTTTCAGTGAATGACAAATCTCAAACATATTCATACTGTTAAAACTAGAATACAGCCCCTTATAGCACTCATAATTAGTACAGGAATGGAGCATTTCATCATTGACAAACTGAGCATAATCCCCATGCAGAAGCTCGCCAATCAGCACAAAATCCTTTTTCAGCCAATCGCAGTGACTGCGGAGTCTTTTAATAAAATCCTTTTCAAGACAGTAGGCAACGTCAAGTCTTAATCCGTCAATATCAAATTCCTTAACCCAGCCAGTAACGCATTCAAGCAGATAATCAACAACCTGCGGATTTCTCAGATTAAGCTTTACAAGGTCAAAGCAGCCTTCCCAGCCTTCATACCACAAACCGTCATTGTAATTTGAATTGCCTCCGAAGTTAATAAAAAACCAATCCTTATATGCAGAGCCTTCACGGTTTTTCAAAACGTCCTGAAAAGCCCAGAAACCACGTCCCACATGATTGAAAACTCCGTCAAGAACAATTTTTATCCCGTTTTCGTGCAGTTGTCTGCAAACCTCTGCAAAATCTTCATTTGTACCCAGACGGCAGTCGATTTTTTTATAATCTCTGGTGTCGTATCCGTGAGCATCCGATTCAAATACAGGAGAAAAATAAATTGCATTTGCTCCAAGCTCCTTAATATGAGCAATCCATTCAGTAACCTTTTTTATTCGGTTTACCGTTACTCCGTCGTTATGAAACGGCGCACCGCAGAATCCTATTGGATAAATCTGATAAAAAACACTTTCATAAGCCCACATAACCGATACTTCCTTTCTGCACTGAATAATAAGTATTATGTGAAAAATAGTATAGTAATATTATAGCATAAGAATTGGTTGTTGGCAACAATGATATTTTATCAGAATTAATTTTACAGATATTTTATGCATAAAAAGCGGATATAAATAATATCCGCCCCAAAAATCACTTATCCTTATCAGAATGCTTATGAAGAGCAACCATAACCTTTCTGGCAATAGGCTGAGCAATAAGCAATTCAACCGCAAAAGAAATTGCAAAATTTCTCGGCCATTTGTAGAAAAAGTTTATTAACGGCTCCGTACTGATATTTCTGCTGCCGATCCATGAACCGATAACGGTCAGAAAAATAGACATCATAAATACTGTGCAAAGAACATTTGTAATAATATGAGAATTAAAACTATCCTCTTTTGCAACTATTTTTCCAGTCATGACCTCCGCAGGCTTGTATGTAATAAGAACCAACGCAATAACCGACAGCCATATAAACGGCAAAACTCCCAACGCACATTTCCATGAGTTAATGGAAAATCCCATTTCAAAACAAGTTATCAGCGGAGCTATAATATTCACCGAAATGATTGATATAACTCCCATAAACAACGCAAATTCCTTTTTACCTCTCGGTAATTTCATGTAAAACTCCATACATTTTCTTTCCTTTCTGTTTTTTGACAATAAAAAAACGTGAAACCTTAAAAAGATTTCACGCTGAACCATTATACGCTGAAATGATATTTTATTGCAGAATTTATTTTATCATATTTTAATCAAAATGTCAAGCACATACGTTTTGTCAACTTAACCAAATAATGAACCTCAGAACATTGAATGAAATTGTGAAAAATATAAAGTTCTTGACTATATTTTTCAGCTATGATATAATTTCTGCATTAAGATATACTATTATAGTAATTTAAAATACTCTTTTAGAAAGCGGTAAACGATATGAAAAAAATTCTTGTGCTTTTTACAGGCGGAACAATCGGAAGCAAAATCAGCGGTGATATTATAAATGTAGAAAACGAAGGACAGTTCTCACTTATAAACGCATATGAGGAGCAATTCGGCAAAGAAGTCGAATTTGAATGCAGACAGATTTTAAATATTCTCAGCGAAAATATAAACTTTTCCCATTGGGAAACAATGATTTCTGAGCTTTCAAAGGTTAATACCGCAGATTACAGCGGAATTATTATCACTCACGGGAGCGACACGCTTTCCTATACCTCTGCCCTTCTGGGAATGTATTTCCGACATATTGATATTCCTGTATATATAATCGCATCAAATAAGCCTATCGGTGAAAAAGGTTCTAACGGACTTTTCAATTTTGCAAATGCTGTAAAGCAGATTCAGCTTGGCAAATACGACGGAGTTTTCACTCTTTATGAAAAGGTTTATCTGCCCACAAGAATTATGCCTGCCGACACTTATTGCGACAGATTTACTGCTTTCGGCGATAACGGATACATGGACAATCCCGAATTTTTCGGGGTTTCCGAACAGCTTCTCCTAAAAAAAAGAGAAAAACTTTTTGACCAGGATATAAAATTCAACCATAAAATAATGCTGATTCACGGCTACCCTGCTATTGATTATTCTGCATTTGATTTGTCAAAAAAGCCTTCCGCCGTACTTTTTGTGCCATATCACAGCGGAACAGCCTGTGCCTCCTGCGAATTTGGCGAGAATTATTCACTGGTCGAATTTATTAAAAGGTGCATTATGCAGAATATTATGGTTTATATCTGCGGACTTAAAAAGACCAATGCAATGTATGATACTCTCCATGAAATAATTGCCGCAGGAAGTATACCGTTATACAATATAAGCGAGGTTTCAGCGTATATGAAACTATTAATCGCATACAATCAGCAGAATTACACCGTAAAAGAAATCATGAACAAGAATCTTTATTTTGAAACACTGAGAGATTCGCAAATTTAAGGCGATATTGACAATATCATACTATAATCAATACCGCCTGTACTGTATGCAT